>JAFVFO010000053.1 GCA_017475485.1 Candidatus Gastranaerophilales bacterium
GGGCGCAAGCGCCCACGTCGCCTGAGAACGGTTTCGCCCTGTCCGCCGGACTTCATCAGTCCGCCGTCACGGGCTTCACACTCTTTTGCCCTCGCCTTCATTCGCTAAGAACTTCGTTCTAAGCTCACTCGGCTCGGGTTTACAATATCAAAGCTAAAATCATAAGGATTATTGAGCCAAGCTGAATACCTGTCGAAGCATATTTCTGTATTTTATTTGCTTCATAAAGTTTTGCTGTCTGCTGTGCATTTGCCGCAGCTTGAAGTCTTTGAAGCCTCAAGCCCTCATCATCCGAAGAAAAATCGCGCTGAAAAATTTTACGTTCCAAACGATTTAACCTTAAACCTACAGGATCTTGAGAATATGTTTTTGAAAATAGCGCGGTTTCTAACCCTGCAATTTGAATATGAATATCTGATTCATATCTTGACTGAGAACCCATATATTGTTCAACATCACTTGTGGTCGTGTAGGGTTTTTTTGTATAATAGTACGGATCTTGCGCCACAACATCTTTTTGAATATATGCTTTTAATTTATCGGTTCTGTTTGCAAGATTGCCTTCTTGTGCTATACCGAATATTTTCTTTTCAAGACGCTCTAACCTTTTATATATATTTTCCTTTTGGTATGTTTCTTTAAAAATTTGATATTCTAACTGATCTATTTGGGGATAATTAACATCATCTTCTTCTTTCAAAACAGAATCTTGTCCTGCGAGTTCAATTTCTTCCTGTTTTGTTTCATAACCTAAAACATCATTTAATTTTTTAAGCCTGTTTTCTGTAGTCAAACCTTGATTTGTCTTGCCAAAAACATTTTGTTCAATTCTTGTTAATCTTTTTTGGGTATCATCTTTTTGGTATGTAAAGCCCCAAATTGAATTTTCCATTCTGTTTAATTGCAGTTCAATATCTTCAATTGATGCAAAACAAAAATTGATAGTTAACAAAAATATTAATGTTATTATTTTTAGGATTTTCATAATCAACATTATACCAGCACTGTTATATTTTTTTCTTGCAGTTTAGTCTAATTGAAAACTAAACTTTTTGTGCACAATATTGCTCTTTAAGGCTATTCGTTAAATTAACCAAGGTATCTTTATAGTGTTCGCATTTTTCTTTAGTTTTTGCTTCAAACCTTAAGGTAAATACCGGTTCTGTATTGCTTTGTCTGATTAGAGCAAAACCGTCTTCAAAAATTATTCTCAGCCCGTCAATTGTAATAATTTCTTTTATTTTTGAATTAAAAAGTTCATAATTAATCTTTTCTTCAAGAGCATTTAAGACATCTTTTTTAAATTCGTTAGGACAGGATAATCTTACTTCGTCCGATAAATATACCTTTGTAAAAGGCTCTAACAATTCGTTCAGTTTGAATCCGGGGTTTTTTTGTTTATTTTTTGCAACAATTTCAATTAAACGACAGCCCGCATAAATCGCATCATCATAGCCGTAATATCTGTCTTTGAAGAATGTATGTCCCGACATTTCACCCGCTAAAAGCGCACCTGTTTCTCTCATTTTTGATTTTATGTAGCCATGACCTGTTTTTGTCATAACTGCAATACCGCCAAGGCTTTCAATCGTATCATACAATACCTGCGAACATTTTACTTCAGATACAATTATCGGTTTTTCGCCATGGATTTTCAGGGTGTTTATCAAATCATCCGCATAAATAAGCAGTAATTTATCTCCTGAAATTACTGTTCCGTCGGGCGCAATTGCACCTATTCTGTCGGAATCGCCATCAAATGCTATTCCAAAATCGGCATGCTCTTTAACTACTTGTTTTCTGATTTCATCAAGCGTTTTTATTTCGGAAGGATTAGGATGATGATTTGGGAAATTGCCGTCAGGTTCTGAATACAGTTCAACAACTTCACATCCCAAATCGCGGTATAACTGCGGTGCAACTATTCCGCCTGTTGCATTGGCTGAATCAACAACAATTTTAATATTTTTGCCAATTGAACCGAACATATCATATATTTTATTTTGATAATTTGAAATTATATCATAAGTTTTTGAAAAACCTGTAATTACCTGTCTATAGCCGGTTGAACCATCATAAATTTCTTGGGTTATTTGTTTAACTTCCTGAATTTGCGCTTCCGATAAACTTTTTTTATCAAAAGTCATTTTTAAACCGTTATATTCGCTTGGATTGTGTGAAGCCGTAACAATCAACGCGCCCAGCACTTTTTTATTTTCCGTAATTTCGGAATCTATTTTTGCAAATTCGCTGTAATAACCTAAAGGTGTAGGCGCAAGGCCCAAGTCTAATATATTTGCACCTGTTGAAGTTACACCTTGAATTATCGCATTTTTCAATTCTTTAGAATGCAATCTTGCGTCCATGCAAACCGTAAATAGAAGCTCTCTTGGCTGCATTTCCTTATTCATTCTTTTTAGTTCTTTTAAAACAAAATTTACATAACCTTTTGCAGTGTAAAAAAAGATTTCTCTGTTTATATTTTTTGGGAAAATTCCTCTAATATCGTTTTTTCCAAACGCAGTTAAATTAATATTGTTATCTTCCATATAATAATCCTTAATTTATGTTTAGTTAAATTATATAATAAAATTATTTTTCTGGCATTTTTATACAATTAATTGTATAATTGCAATATGGAAAATGAAATTACTATTACAAGGGAACAGTTTGATAATCTGTTAAAATTATCAGGAATTGAAATTGCGGCCGATACTCAAGAGGATATGCAGGATTTAACTTCGCGCGCACTTATTGCACTGGAGCGCAAGTTGAACTTCTTCAATTTTCCGCTGAGCTTTTTTACGGCAGAAGTTATAAATGTCTTAATTATTGACGATACGGAATTATCAATATTTCAATTATCTACAATGCTTCAAAAAATCGGCATGAATGTTTACGTTGCAAGAAGCAAAGAAGAAGCATACGCGGAATTCAAGAAAAAGAACTTTGATTTTCTTGTTCTTGACCTTTACCTGCCTGATTATACAGACGGTTTTGACTTAATTCGCGAAGCAAACAGAATTAAAAATGAAGAAAACAGAGATTTCAAAATTATTGCAATCTCGGGAACGGATAATCCGCAAATTATACAAGAAGCATACAAACTTGAAATTGATGAGTTTATTTCAAAAGCTCCTCAATGGCATGAAAAAGTGTTAACCTTCATTTCTAATTCGGCTAACAAAATTGCCAATGAAGAATATTCAAGATTTTATGTAAACGATAACATTTGTGCATTGAGTCTATATAAAATTAATAACGAAAAATACGTTGATAAAATTATAAAAGAAGTAAATGCAAATGTATTAACAGGCAAATACAACATCATATTCAACATGGAACACATTAAAATATTTTCCGATAACTATTCTAATCTGTTTTCGGAAGTATATAAAGCAGCCAGTGTTAAAGACGGTATATTTGTACTCGTTAAACCTTGCGAAGATGTTGTAAAAGCTCTTGAATATGTATTTTTAACAGATGCAATTCCAACCTTTAATACAATTGAAGATGCTGTTGAATATATAGAAATGAACAATATCGCTTTTTAGATGTCAATAATTTCATTTTTTAATTCAAGCACATTAAAATTAAAATCTTTTACGTCCTTCGTAAGATTTATAAGTTTTGCTTCATCTTTTTGAGTAGTCAAAAGTGTACGGACTTTATATTTTTTTGCAATTTCAATAAGATGATTAACATCATATTGGCAATATTTGTAATGGTCTTCAAAACTTATTGTTTCTTCAATTTTATAAAATTTTCTTGCATAATTATAAAATTGCTCAGGCTGGCCTATAGCGCAAAATGCAACAGCACCGCCTTGGGGCACAATTTGCGCGCGGGTTTGCATGTTATAAATTTTTAAAGGGGTCATATTGTTTAGCTTTAAAGGCTTTTTAAACATCTTTGCCCAGGAAATTGCACTTTTTATATCCTCATCCATTTTATTCACAATAACAATTTCATCTGCACGCTTTATTGCGCTCTGCGGTTCTCTTAGAGGCCCTTTAGGCAATAAATGCCCGTTTCCGAAGCGCATTTTAGAATCTATTAATAAAATCGTTTTATCTTTTTTGAGCTTCCTGTTTGAAAAGCCGTCATCAAGTATTATTGTTTTGATTCCATATTTTTGAACCGCCAATTGCCCCGCTTTATATCTATCGGAACAAATTATAACCATGCAGTTTGAAGGAGTATTTTTTGCAAGCTGAAAAACTTCATCTCCGCATAAAGTACCGTCTTTAAAATAGATTTTATTTTTATCTTTAATTACTACAGGGTTTTTGTTAGATATTTTTGCACCATAACCTCTTGAAATTATGCAGCAATCGGGGTTATTTTTTGCTAACATCATGACTGTAGGGGTTTTACCGACACCGCCGGTTGTCAAATTACCAACACAAATAACATTGGCATTAATTTTTTTCTCGGTTAATATTTTAAAATCATATAATAAATTTTTAAAGTTAATTACAATGCCGTAAAAAAATTCTATAATATTAAGCGCACTATCTAAAAACCAAGAAGGTTTGGTTTTTAGATAGTGTATTTCTTGAAAATATAATTTTAAATTTGCCATAATTTAAAACATCAATCTGAATAAAAGGAAGCGTTTATTTAATTTTTCCGAGAATTTTTTGACATTTTTTGTAATAGTTAAAACATCTTTAACCGTACTTCTCAATTTTAATTTTTCGCTATCTTCTAACTTGTTATAATCATCCATTATATTAGATATATTTTTGGTTATATTTGATAAATTTGTAACAGTTGAAGTTATATCTTCTTTTAATTTTTCGTCTTTAGTGTATTCATTAATATAATTTGTAATATCAGAAAGATTTCTCATACATTCATTTATATCTGAAATTATTTCTTTTGTTTGAGCATCTTCTAAAATCTTATTAATATTATCAGACATTTTGCCTACTGATTTTATACCGGAAACGATATCTTTTTTAAGAGTTTCATCAGATATAATTGCATTCAGATTATTTGATAATTGGGTTAGGCTGTCTATTAATTCTTGAGATTCTTTAATTAAGCCTTCAATTTCATTTTTGCTTGTATCAATTAATTTAGATGCTTTATCTAAAGTAGTATTCGCGCTCTTTGTCAAATCTCTTATATTTTCAACAGATGTTTTCATATCCGCAATAAATTCATCCGAAAGTATTTCATTAATTCTATCATTAGTATCAAGCATTGCACGGGTTGCACGGAAGCCTAAATTCATAAAATCGGATAATCTCATTGGTTCAATGACTGTATATTTCAAGTCGGAATTAGGTGTTTCCGGAATTTCACCGTCCGGCAGATATAACATAGTTTTATTATCTTTAATCTTTATACCAAGCAGGTCATTGTCCAGAACTAATCCCGGTAAATCTATATAATAGCTGATTTGCAGGGCATTTTTAGTGTTAATTTTTTGCCTTGCTTCAAAAGGAAGCTGTGAAGTCTTTAAAACACTTGCATCAATAATTTTGCCGACAGGTACTATTCCTTTTGATAATTCCATATATATATCATCATCTTTTTTTACGGATGTTTCATTTTTAGATGTTTCAACATACAACAGTTCAATTTTCGGAGGTGTAACCTCTAAGAATTGTTCACCGATAATACCTGATTGTTGTATTGAAATTGTTGAAGCCAAAGGAATCTTCACTCCTTTTTCAGTTACAACAAAACGCAGTTTAACATAACTGTCTTTTCCTTGCATGATTGGGGTTATATCCTCAACTTGACCAATTCTGAGCCCCATCATTTGTACAGCCGAACCTGCACGCATGCCGTTTACATCTTTAAAAGCAATATCTATGCGTTCACCGCCCGAAAGGCTTCTTCCTTTAACCCATAAGACAGTAAATATCAGAATTGATATCGCACTGAGTGTTAATATTCCTACTTTTAAAGCTGATGTATATTTTTGTTTCTTTTCCATCTTATTTTCCTTGGTTATTTGGAAGCTATGTTCATAGGCCCATGTATAGAAGCGCTTACAAATTGTCTTGCATATTCATTTGTACCCGCTAACAATTCATTTACCGTACCTTTAAAAACTATATTTCCCTGATACAACATTATAACATAATCAACCGCTCTTTTAATAGTGGATAATTGATGTGTTACAACAACACATGCGGCATTTAATTCTTTTTTTAATTGCACAATATAATCTTCAATTAATGTGCTTGTAACAGGGTCAAGCCCTGCCGTGGGTTCGTCATACAAAATTATATTCGGATTTGTAACAATTGCACGCGCAAAGCCAACCCTTTTTTGCATACCGCCCGATAATTCGGAAGGATATTTATCTTCAATTCCCGATAAGCCTACAAGTTCAAGCCTTTCTTTAACTATTTTAGATATTTCTTCGTTTGTGTATTTTCCGCGAAACTCTTTTCTTTCAACTAAGGGAAATGCTATGTTATCATAGACATTTAAGAAGTCAAACAAGGCGCTGTATTGAAAAGTCATGGCAATTTCCGAGTTATCCGGAATAATTATTTCACCTGAATCTTTATATAAAATTCCTGAAATTATTTTTAAAAGAGTAGATTTTCCGCTTCCTGAAAACCCGACAACACCAAGAGTTTGCCCATTTTGTACTTCAAAAGAAATATTATTTAAAACTTTTTTTGAATTAAAAGATTTTGTTAAATTTTTAATAATTAAGCTCATAAATCACCTTATAAGTAAAATACAGATGCAAAAACAAAATCCCATATTGCAATTGCAACAAATGACCATACAACGGCTTTTGTGGTTGCTAAACCGACCTCTTTAGCGCCACCCCTTGCCGCATATCCGCAAGAACAGCTGATTAGTGCAATTGTAGCACCAAAAAACGAAGATTTAAGTATAGCTATAAAAATATCCCTGATATATAGTCCATGCCATAAAGATGTTATATAGTTTAAAATGCTTAAATCGGCAGTCCAATTTGAAACAAGCCCTGCACAAACTAATCCGAATAAAGCGGAAATTACAAATATGACAGGCATAAAAATGAAGCCTGCGATAAATCTCGGCACAATGAGATATTCAATGGGGTCAACCCCTAAAACCTTCATTGCACTAATTTGTTCCGTTACAGACATTGAAGCAATTTCGGAAGCAAAAGAAGAACCAACCATTGAAATAATTGCAAAACCGCTCATTACAACTGCCAGCTCCCTAATCATTACCAAAGAAGAAAGCATTCCCGTATAATCACCTGCACCTTGTTTAGCTAATTCAGGCGCTAACTGCATTGCAATAATTGCACTTGTCATTCCAACAATTGTAAGACTTATCGGAAGGCTGTCATAAGCAAAACGTTTTCCCTGTTCAATTACTTCTTTTGTTTTTATTTTAAAAGTTAACAAATACTTTAAAACATTTGAAAAATCCTGCCCTATATTACCAAGGGTAATCAAAAATTCTTTAATTTCTAGCCAAGATAAAATAATTGCTTTATAAGTAAGTGTTCTATTCATCTGAAACATAAGTATATTCTATAACAAAATTGAAAAAAATGCGAAATTTTTCATTATTTTTTATAAATACTACCCATTTTGGTAATTTATTTTTAAGGCTATGAAGGTTAGTTTATTTTTATGGAAAATACAGTAGAAAAAAATTTATCAATTATTGATGAAAATGAAAAATTAATTGCAAATATTCTGCACGACATTAAAAGTCCCTTGTACAGCATAAAAATAGGTTTACAAGCCCATTTGGACACAGAATTAAACAAGGATATTTTTGAAACAGCGACAAATATTATAGATTATATCGAAAATTTCCTTGTCAACTACAGTTTTAAGCAGGGTAAGTTTAACAATAAAATTGATATTTGTGATATTAAAGAAATTGTTTTCAGAAAAATAGAAAGCTATAAATATATTTTCATTGATAAAAATATTCATATTGATGTATTTTGCAATGATGATGATTACAAAATTAATTCCATACAAATATTTTTATCAAGTATTATCGGTAATTTGGTTTCTAATATAGCTCACCATGCAAAGGAAAATGAACGCGCCGAAATTGAAATATATAAAAAGCAGAATGATATTTTTGTAGATTTCAAAAATAAATATTCAAAAGAAAACAACAAAACTTCTTTGGGACTTGATTTTTGCAAAAATCTGGCACAATGTTGCAAAGTTGAGTTCAAATTTCTTAAAACCAAAAGCGAAATTAAAGCAAGTCTAAGAATTCCCAACCTTAATTATTAGAATCAACATTTGCGGAAATTTCGGCAATTAATCTTGAAATTTCATATCCTGATAACATAACTTCTAAAATCAACTGCGAATTAATAAGAAGTTTGTCGCCATATTCCATGGTATCGGGGTTCAATACCAAAAATTCTATAAAATCGTCACCGACGTATGTAATTTTGCCAAACTGTGCATCGGTTGCCCAGCGCATAAATACTACAGTTTGTTCAAAAAGTTTTAGTTTTTGTATCATCCTCATACTTATATAATATGATTAATTTTAAGATTGTCAATTTTTAACTTTATATTGTAAAGAATGTGTAAATAAATATTTGTAAAAATTTTTGTTCTTGTTACAATAGTTATATAAATAAGATAAAATCAAGAAGAATGTCCTCGGGGGCATTCTCTTAGTAAGAGATAATAAGGATTTAAAAGCCCAAGAAAGGTAATAGCAATGGGAATTAAAGGTAAAGTAGATAAAATGGTTGTCCTTGCATGTGAAGATTGCAAAGAAAGAAATTATACAACTACAAAGAACAAAAAAACCAATAAAGAAAGAATGGAACTGAAAAAATACTGCCCAACTTGCAAAAAGCATACAGTTCACAAAGAAACAAAATAGAACGTATCTAATAGATGTTGCTAGAATTTGCACTATGCAAATTCTATAAAGCATATATAAATAAAAGCATGGTGTAAACAACTAAGCAGAAAATCGAGATACAATATGCTAAAGACAAAGGTAAATAAATGACAGCAGAAAAAACCGAAAAAAATCAAACTCAACAAAACAGCTTCAAGCAAAGCGTTATCACATATTTTAAAGGTGTTAAAGCTGAATGGGGCAAGGTTTCATGGCCTGAACGCCAACAGGTTATAGCTGAAACAGGTATTGTGCTTGCAGTTGTTGCATTTTTTACAATTGTTGTCTATTTTATGGATATAATATTTAAAACTCTTTTAGGTTTCATTAAGTAAAGGTTAATACAATGTCAGAAGAAAAAGATTTAGAATTTCAGCAGGAAAATGAAAATATAGAACAAAAACCTGAAAATCAAGAAGAAGGAAGCGTATATATCAGTAAAGAAGCTGATTATACAATAGAAAAAGCTCCTAAAAAAAGATGGTATGTTGTTCATACTTATTCAGGTTATGAAAATAAAGTTAAAGTTAACCTTGAAAAACGTATTGAATATATGAATATGGGAGAAAAAATCTTCCGTATAGAAGTACCTCAAAAAACTATAACACAGGTTCGCGCGGGAAAGAAAACAAAAAAAGAAGAAAAAATCTTCCCCGGATATGTTTTAGTTGAAATGATAATGGATGATGATTCTTGGTATGTTGTAAGACACACCGCAGGTGTTACAAAATTTGTCGGAACAGCAAAGAAACCAATACCTGCAAAAGATTCAGAAATCAAAAAAATCATCCACAGAGGCCAGCAAACAACAACTAAGATTGAACTTGATGTTAAAGTTGGCGATAAGGTCAGAATTGTATCAGGGCCATTTGCAGAATTCATTGGCGATATTACGGAAGTTTATCCTGATAAATCTAAACTTCGTGCAATGGTTTCAATATTTGGTCGTGAAACTCCTGTAGAATTAGAATACAAACAAATTCAAAAAGTATAAGCATAACCTCGGCTATTGCGCCGAGGGCTATGCAAAAACAAATAATGCGTCCTTAGTTCAGTTGGTAGAACGTCGGTCTCCAAAACCGGATGTCGAGGGTTCGAGTCCTTCAGGGCGCGAATTAAACAAAAAAATAGTTGTGTCAGTGGAAGGGCAATAGTCGAGCCCGTAAATACCACAAAAGGAGAACAAAATGGCACCAAAATCAAACAAGAAGATTACCGGAAAAATTAAACTTCAAATTGAAGCCGGTAAAGCAAATCCATCCCCGCCGGTTGGGCCTGCATTAGGTCAAAAAGGCGTTAATATTATGGATTTTTGCAAACAGTTCAACGAAAGAACTGCATCACAAGCAGGCTACATTATTCCTGTTGTAATTGATGTATATGAAGACAGATCTTTTGACTTCGTTACAAAATCACCGCCGGCTGCAGTTTTAATTAAGAAAGAGCTAAACCTTCCAAAAGGTTCAGCTGTTCCTAATAAAACTAAAGTTGCAGAAATCAGCGAAGAACAACTTGAAAAAATAGCTCAAATCAAAATGAACGACTTAAATGCAACATCCATGGAAGCTGCAAAGAAAATGATTAAAGGTACAGCGCGTGCTATGGGCGTTACAGTGAAAGGAGCTCAATAATGGCTAAATTAACTAAAAGACAGAAAAAAATTCAAGAATTAATGGCTGATTTCACTCAACCCTCAACAGCAATGGAAGCAATTAAAAAACTTCAAGAAGTATCAAGCGCAACATCTAAATTTGATGAAACTCTTGAATGCCACATGCGTCTTGGTATTGATGTAAAACATGCTGATCAGCAAATACGTTCAACCACAGTATTGCCCGCAGGCCTTGGTAAAACTGTTAGAGTTTGCGTTATCGCTAAAGCTGATTTAGTCGCAAGTGCTAAAGAAGCAGGTGCAGATGAAGCAGGTTCTGAAGATATCATTGATAAAATTTCAGGCGGTTGGTTTGAATTTGATACTTTAATCGCAACACCCGATATGATGCCTAAATTAGGTAAATTAGGTAGAGTTTTAGGGCCTAAAGGTTTAATGCCTAACCCAAAAACCGGTACCGTAACGGTAGATGTTGCTAAAGCTGTTAAAGACGCTAAAGCAGGTAAAGTTGAATTCCGTGCCGATAAACAAGGTATGGTTCATGTTCCTCTTGGCAAAATGAAATTTTCAACTGATGACTTAATGAAGAACTACGCAACATTAGCAGACGCTATTTTAAAAGCAAAACCGTCTGCAGCTAAAGGTACTTACCTAAAATCAGTATATTTAACAACTACAATGGGCCCCGGCATTAAATTAGATGCTAAAAATGTACCCGCTGAAGTAAAAGAATATGTTGGTTAAAATTAAAAAAACTATTTTAAACACAACCTTTAAGGTTTTAGACAACTTAAAGGTTGTGTTTTCTAATATTTTTCAATATCTGCATAAGAAATTTTTGTGGGGAATTTTTTCTTTTATTGATGAAAAATTCTTTAAGTTTCTTTTTGTAGGAGTACTAAACACTGCTTTTTCTTATACAATTTATGCAATATTAATCACAATAGGACTTATACCGAATATTGCACTATTTTTTCAATATATTTTAGGCGTATTATGGAATTTTAAAACAACGGGCTTGATTGTTTTTCAAAATAATAACAACAAACTCATTTATAAATTCGTTGCAAGTTACATCTTTACATTTATAATAAACAGTATTTTGCTTCATATTTTACTGAAATTTATAAATGAATATATTGCGCAAGCTGTATTAATCCTTCCCATTGCGCTTTTATCATTCCTTATTTTTAAATTTTGGGTATTTAGAGAATAATTAACCTACATAAAACATTAATCCGTAAAGTGTTAAAACACCAACAGAGCTAATGATTATCCAAAAGTGGGTCATAGGGTGTAAATTATTCCAAATATCGACTAATGTAGATTTATTCATAGTTGAATTATATAATTATCTTTCATTTTTTCAATCATACAACTACACTAGTTCTTTAGGTTGAATTATTTTTGAAACGTCGCCTAACAACGGTTACATAAAAGCCAAACTCGTCGTTTGTCTTTTATTTCACCCTGTTATAAATCTGCTCCTGACA
Organism: Candidatus Gastranaerophilales bacterium; assembly: GCA_017475485.1. GTDB lineage: Bacteria > Cyanobacteriota > Vampirovibrionia > Gastranaerophilales > Gastranaerophilaceae > RUG14156. The sequence continues at coordinate 11,974 of JAFVFO010000053.1, forward strand.
AATTCGTGCTTCGCACAAGAATTTGAAACGTCGCCTAACAACGGTTACATAAAAGCCAAACTCGTCGTTTGTCTTTTATTTCACCCTGTTATAAATCCATTCCGCCTAATAATTCCTGTTTAATACCTTGCTGCAGTTCAAGAACATCCGTTCCGAGATTAGATAAAACCTTCATTGCAAGACAATTAGGCATTTTTGTAATTCCGTATAAAATATTTTCCGATTTTATTTTTGTGCGTTTGTGTTCTTGGGCTGTTTCATAGGCAACTTCAAGCATTTTTTTCGCACGCGGGCTGAAATTCAGAGTTTTAACATTTCTTTGCGGTTTAACGAGCTTTTCAACTTCTATCCTTGCATCTCGAAGGGTAATTCCCAATCTCCTTAAAGTATCAGAAGCAATACCATTTCCATAAGATAAAATTCCAAGCAGTATCATTTCCGTACCTATTGTTGCACTTTCAAATGACATCGCTTCAGCTCTTGCAAGTTTAAGTATAGCCAATGTTTCAGGAACTTTGTCGTTCAACTTTTTCATTACAACATCTTCAAAATCAATTGTTTTAGGTAATAAATCGGAAATTATTTTATATGCTATACCTTTTTTAGATTTTAAAATGCCTAAAACTATATGCTCAGGCTGGATTGACACACTTCCCGATTCCTTTGCAATATCAAAAGCAAGCATTAAAGATAAAAACGCATTCGGAGTGAAAATAATTTGTTTTTCCGAATTTTCAAATTCCGCACTGCGGGAAGGAATTTCCGAAACTTTTTTTGAAAATGTTTCGGAATCAATTGAATATTTATTCAAAATATCGACAATTTTATATTCCTTGTTATCTAAAATAGACTGCATTATTTGTTCCGAGCCGACAATTTCATATCCTGAGGCACTAACTTTGCTTTGCGCGGTAGATAAAATCTTGGATATGATTTCTTCTCTAAAGAAATCATTAATATTTGATAATTTAGTATTTTCAGCTTCTGTTTCGGGGTGAATTTGTTTGATATCAGAGCTTTTATCAAGCATTCTTTCAAGATTTTGCGCAACCCTTTGAATATCTATATCAAACTCTTTTATTATTTCAAATGCCTTTGATTTTTTGCTTAAAAACAAAGCAAGGGCGATATGCTGGGGAGTTGTAAATTTTGAATTCAATTTATTTGTTAAATCAACACAAAGTTTCAGTATCTCCCTTGCCTCAAGCGAGAATATAATATTTGCGTCGCTTTTTTGCTCAGGATTCACTATTGAACTTTCGGAAACCAAGGTGTTTAATTTTCCGAAATTAATTTTATCAAAATTAAGAATTTTCGCCTGCACTCCCTTGGTCTGCGCAACAAGACCCATTAACAAATGGGTTGATAATACCCTGTTATGCTTAAATGATGAAGCATAATTAAGGGCGGATTGTATAACGTCTATTGATTTTTGGGTAAATTTTTCAAACATAACCTAAATATAATACCTTAAAAATAAATTTATTTAAACATATCAAAAAACTTCTTTTTTCGATAATTCGTAATCGTATCATATTCCAGATGTGTTTCCTTATCAAACGCTTTATGGGCAATCAAAAAGGCATTTGCCGTATCTACCGAAGTAAAAGAAGGAATACCGTAGATTTGTGCAATTGTTCTTATTTGAAAACCTGCATTTTGAGAATTTTTACCTGTTGTAGGAGTATTAATAATAAAGCTCAAACGCCCGTCTTTCATACGTTTTTGCAACTTATCTATCATAAATTTTTCAATCATTTTAGATGGAATACCGTTCTTTTCAAGGAATTTGTGCGTACCCCATGTTGCCATGATAAAAAATCCCTGTTTAAATAATCTTTTAAGCATAGGAAGGGCAATTTGCTTATTGTGGTCATTTAAAGATACCAATACTCTTTGTTTTGTATTTTTAAATTTATAACCGCCCGCTAAAAATGCCTTATAAAGCGCTTTTTTATATGTTGCATCAACCCCCAGAACCTCACCTGTTGATTTCATTTCAGGAGCTAACGCAGGGTCAATTCTGTTTAATTTTTGCCAAGAGAAAATAGGCATTTTAACGGATACCAGATTTGACTTTCTATATAAACCCGTACCATAGCCTGCTCTGCGAATAGACTTGCCTAAAATTGCACTAACCGCAATATTTACCATAGGAATTCCCGTTACTTTACTCATAATTGGAACTGTACGGGAAGCCCTTGGGTTAACTTCAATTACATATACTTTATCATCTTTTATAATAAATTGAATATTCATTAACCCTTTAATATTCAACCTTCGAGCCAATTTTACCGCATATTTAACAAGAATTTTTTCGTTCTTTTTTGAAATATTCTGACTCGGATAAATGCTCATTGAATCGCCGGAATGAACGCCTGCACGCTCTATATGTTCGCAAATTCCAGGGATTAATATATCATGCCCGTCTGAAATTGCGTCCAATTCAACTTCTTGTCCTTCAAGATATTGATCAATTAAAACCGGATGCTCATTTGAAAATTTGAAGGCTTCAGTGATGTATGTTAAAAGTTCATTATCATTATAAACAACCTGCATTCCCCTGCCCCCTATAACGTAGCTGGGGCGCACCAAAACAGGATAGCCAAGCTCTTTTACCGCATTTAATGCCGCAGTTGCACTGCTGACAGCACAACCTTTCGGCTGAGGTATTTCAAGCTCTTTTAGTATTTTTTCAAAAACTTTTCTGTCTTCTGCGGCATTAATGCTTTCTAAACTTGTACCGAGAATCTTCACCCCGTATTCATCAAGTTTTTCAGCTAAATTAATTGCCGTTTGCCCGCCAAATTGAACCATAACCCCTTTAGGATTTTCCTTTTTAACAATATTCATAATGTATTCCACATTCATTGGTTCAAAATATAATCTCGTAGCAATATCAAAATCCGTAGAAAGCGTTTCAGGGTTGGAATTAACCATTACAGATTCAAAACCATGTTTAATTAATTCTTGCGAAGCATGCACCGAACAATAGTCAAATTCAATACCTTGGCCTATTCTAATTGGGCCTGAGCCTAAAACAA
>JAFVFO010000054.1 GCA_017475485.1 Candidatus Gastranaerophilales bacterium
CATTACCTTTTGAATATATAAATTGGAAGAAAACTGTAAAAAACTGAAAAATTCTTAAACCCCCCAAAATCGTCAAAAAACACGCGCTCAGTACTTTCTGCACCCATGTATTTATTCATAAACTTCTTAATTGATTATACGTAATTTTCTGTCCTCAGAAGAGAGTTTCAGGGTCTAACCGAGTATAGTTGCATGTAATTAGCTAAACCTGTTTAGATGCTGAAATAAATTCAGCATGACGGTCGCGGAGCTTGGTGTGTAGTTTCTAAAACCTTATGTAAATTCTTTGTCGCGCACGGCATAGACTAAAACAATGCTGCAGACAAGTCTTTAAATTCTGGATTTGACTCTTTTATTAAATTTATTTTCCATTGTCTATGCCATCTTTTTAACTGTTTTTCCCTGTTAAGAGCAGCTTCAATGCTATCTGTAAACTCATAGTAAACCAATTTGGTTAGATTGTATTTTTTAGTGAACCCTTCAACAACTTTGTTTTTATGTTCCCAAAATCTTCTGTGCAATGAATTTGTAACACCTATATAAAAAGTAGTTTCATTGTAATTAGTAAGTATGTATATAGCAAAATTCTTATGCATATATATAGTGTATCAGGTAAAGTTTAGATAACAATAAGAACAATTTATAAATTATTTTCAAAATTTTATATAAATTCCTCGCACCCACATTCGTCACCCTGAACTTGTTTCAGGGTCTAACCGAGTATAGTTGCATGTAATTAGCTAAACCTGTTTAGATGCTGAAATAAATTCAGCATGACGGTCGCGGAGCTTGGTGTATAGTTTAAAGCCATTCGGTTGTGCAAAAATTTTTCTTTACAAGCATTATACAAATACTATGAAGCTATCGTCTGTTAACAATACCCCTTCTTTTAAAGCACTGGATGCGCTTAAGGCTGCCGGTTGCGCGAGTGCTTATTTTGCAAAATATGTTGATAAAGGTACGCCTTCCGCCTTAGGCTTTTTAAAAACCACTCAGATGTCGCCTGACGCTGTTTTTAAATTTTTATGTCATTCAACTTCGTCTGATGTCACATCCTTTAAAATTGTGAAAGAATTATCTTCAAACCCAAGGCGCGGTGAGGTTATAAAAAACTCACTCATAAAAAAAATGAACGGGCAAAATGCCCCTACAACCCGCGGATATGATATGTTTATGACCTGGTTTCATGATGAAAGAGTGGGGTATAGAAGTGCTTATGCAAGATATTATAATGAAAATATCTGGAATAAGGCGCAAAGGCTTGAAGATATATTAACCCAATCGCCCAATATTGCACCATGGGAAATGTCGGTCAAGGCAACTTCTTTAGGGGGTGAATTTATATTCGGGGAAGTGCCTTCGGAATTCGGTTCTATAAAAAAATACAGAAAATTAATAGATAGATTAAAACATTCCGATTTTTTTCATACATTTGTCCGCGCAAGAAATTTTGAAGCCCAAAATTTGGGAAATGATTCAATGCTTGCCGCAACAAATACTAATGAATATTTAAAAAAGCTGGCACACCCGTCGTTGGTGTATGCGGATAATATGGCATTTTCGGCTGAACCTTTAGTACAGTCATTTTCTTCAAAACTTGTATATATATTAGTTCCCGAAAATGATAAAACCCAAAGATTTGTTTTAAAATTCGACCCTTATGAAATGACAGGTGCAACTGATAAAGCTGCAAAATTTACGGAAAATCAAGCCTTAAGACCTGATATGCCGTATTTAGATGCAATGGTTGATTTTTACCTGAAAGGGAATAAATCGCCAAATGCACCTGATGTATTGTTATATGACCATTTATCAAAATCTGTATTATATAGAGCAACAGAAGGAACATCTCCCGTTATCCCTCAAAAATATCTTAATAATGTATATACATTTATGAATTATGGTAAAATAGCAGATATAAAAAGATTGGGTGTAGAATTAAGCGACGTACATCCGGATAATTTTAAAGTGACACCCGAGGGTGTATTTAAACTTATTGATTCAGGCCATGTTAAATATTCTAATGTATTTAGACCGCCTGTTGTTGCAAAACATATAGTAACGGGAAATCTTTGCGGAAGGGAGTTATGCAAGTAAACAGAATAATGCCTTATAAAGTTCCTAAAATAAATTTTAAGGCTTCAAAAGAGAGTGAAAATAAAACTAAATATCCTAATGACGAATTATATAGAAAAACGTTAGCCCAAGCTGTTAATTTAAAACCTGATGAAGCATATAAGCTATCTTCCATTATAGGTCAGGAAGAACTTTCCGAGTTATTGAGGAATGCTAAAAGGCAATATTTCAATCCTTCGGATATAGTTGTTGAGGTAATGGATGATGAAAAAGCGGACAAATTGGCAAATCGAGGTTATTCTTTTAATCTGCATATACATACAACCGCTTCAGACGGTGTTATGACACCTGTTGAACTTCTTGATAAGGCTTCTTCATACGCAGATAGATTGCATGATATCGACCCAAATAAATCTTTTACTATTGCAATAACAGACCATGATACCATGAATGGCGCTAAACAAATTGTTAAAGAGGTTACAAGTAATCCTGAAAAATATAAAAATTTAAAAATTGTATTAGGGGTTGAACTATCTGCCCTATATCGCGATAAAAATAGTCTGGATAGGCCTTTATCTTATGAATTATTGGGCTATTGCGTTAATCCTTTTGACAATAATGCGCAAAGTTATCTTAACCAATTGCGCCTAACGCGTGTCGGGCTGGCGGAGAATATTATTTTAAATGCTTATAAACAACATCCCGAGTACAATTTTTCTTATGATGAAGCATGTCAATATAGCAAAAACCCTAAAAAGGGAATAGACGGCTTTTTATATTCATTGGCGGATTATTTTAAGTCAAAAGCACCCGATAAAGGAATTGAACAGCTTGCGCTTCAATATGTTCCAAAAAATAAAGAGGAAAAACCCGTATTATGTTACGAAGCACCTGTTATAAAAGAAGCATTTAAAAATGCGGGCGGATTTTTTGCGCTGGCGCACCCCGGGAGAATTCATTTAAAAGGGCGAATTAATGATGAATTTATAAGAACTGCCGAAAACGAAGGGAAAAAACCCGAGCATGAAGTCATTAACGGTTTTATACGAAATTTAAAATCTGTCTTTGAAGAAAAATTCTGCGCCATGGAAACAAATTATCAGGGTTATAGTGGTTCATTAAGGCATGCAAGTAATATTTTATCAGCGGATGAAGAATATGATGAAAAATACAAAAATGCGTTTAATTGGCTTGCTTTTTTCAGAGATATTGCCCAAAAAAATGATTTTTTAGAAACAGGCGGATTGGATACACATTCTCAAAACCCATTCTTAAGGGGCTAGAAAGGCTAAGTTATTAAAATATTTCCTATACAAACTTATAATAATTGCCGTCATCTGAAGAAAAATTTCTTAGGGCTTGATGAAGCTGTTCAAATATGGGAACAATCAAAAGATGATATTAAGCTGGCGCTTGATAAAACAGGCGATAAAAATATTACTCTTTTAATGCATGGGAACAGTTTTCCATCTCATGACGGAGAAGATATAGGAATAGGTTCTCCTTATGCAAATGGCGCAAAAGATGTTGCCGACTTTTTTTCGGGGGTGATTGATAAATGTGTTCTCGGGCCATGGGGCATGGTATCGGGTATTACGGGGTATTCGCCTTATAATTCTACTTTAGAATCTTTAAATCCATATTTTATTGATTTTAAATTATTAACAACACCTGAGGGCTGTGAATTATTAAGCAGGGAAACTTTTGAAGATGTAGTTGAAAACAAACCAAAAACGCCTAAAGCAGATTATGAATATGTTGAAAAAAGCACCCAAAGAATGCTGGATGAAGCGTATAATACATATTTAGATAAACTTGTATATTATACTGATGAAGTTATTGATATCCATGAAAAAGTTTTAGAATATACTCTTGATAATGAAGGAGTGTTTTTTGACGCATTGTTCTATGTTCTTTTAGATGAATACGGAACACCTGAATATAAAGACTGGCATGAAATTGATTCTAAATTGCCGATTTTACTTGAAAATAATGACGAACAGGCACATAAACGTGCGCTTGAATTGTACCGTATGCACAGAAGCAAGGTCGATAAATATATGTTTACTCAATATCTTGCGTCTGAACATGCCAAAAATGCCCCAATGACCTATATTGCAGATAAGCAGGTAGCATTAGGCAAGGCGGATGAGTGGAAATTGCAAGATATTATTTTGTACGAAATAAAAGGTAAATCAATTAGTCTTGGAGTGCCGGCAGACGCTTTTTCGGATAAGGGCAGATGTTGGAAAATGCCTATTATTGATGTACACAAGCTGTTTAATGAAGACGGCTCTTTAACCCAAGGGGCACAGCGTTTGTATAAAATATATCAAAACATTTTTGCAAGAAATAAAGGCGGAGTTAGGATTGACCATTTTCAGGGTATAATTGACCCTTATGTGTGTGTAAATGAAAGTGCAGAGCCAAAGCATGGTGCGGGAAGATTATATTCATCTAATTCTAAATTATTTAATGAATATAAAATCGCTTCTAAAAATAAAAAATTAACAGATAAAGATATTGAATTATATTCCTTATTTTTTGAAAAAATCATTCTCGAAGCTGCAAAATCGCAAGGCCTTGATGAATCAAATATCATGCCTGAAGATTTAGGCAGTATTACGGAACCGACTTATCGGGCAATTAAAAAATTCGGGCTTGGAAGTATGAAAGTAACGGGCTTTGTTAATCCTGAAATCGAAAATCATCCCTATAGGGCAATTAATTCAAAAGAAAATGATTTTATATCAATTGCAACACATGATAATAAGCCTTTAATAGATTATTTTTATTCCATGAGCGAAGATAAGTATAAAAAACACATTGATATGCTATCATACGATTTGGGTGTAAAGCCCGATTATAAAAGCCCCAGAACCCATGGGATTATGCTTAAATTTGCAGAGTTATTTGTTGCGCCCGCTAAAAATGTTCAAATCTTTTTTTCAAATTTAATGGGGCAAAATGAGTGGTACAATAAGCCGGGGGATAAGAGTGTTCCTAAATGGAGCCTTAGAATGCCAAATAATTTTCAAGAAGTGTATTTAAATAATATGGTAAAAGGAACGGCTTTTGACCCGTACAGCGCCCTTGCCTTAGCATTGGCAAAGAAAGATAAAGAAGGAAACAAAGAACTTATAGATAGGTTATACGGTTACAGAAAAGAAATTGAAAAAGAACTTAACAGTTAATGAAGGGTGCAATTTCTATATTTTTATTTTTCCCATACAGGAGAATTTTGTTTTTTAAAATGTTATAAAATTTTTTATATTCATAATTTGAAATTAGAATTAAATCACAGTCTAAATCAATTAAATCCAGCGGTTTTATTGTTTTATAATTAAAAAATTTATGCACAATATCTTTTTCAAACCTTAAATCTGCAACAGCTATGATATTTAGTGCTGATAAATCATAGTTTTTACAGATAAATTGCGCTAATTTACCTGCACCGTAAAGGGCTATTCTTTTATTTTTATAAATATCTGCAATTTTGTTAATCCTATCTTGTATATTAATTTTATCAACAATGGCGCATATATTTTTATCAGGTATTATTTGCGTATTTTTATTAATTATATCGGGTTTTTTAAGGTATATATCCACATCTTCCAAATAAAAGGCTTCAACATATTTATCATTTTTGCCGAAAAACATTGAAAGTGTTCTATATTTATTAAGGGCAAGAATTTTATCAAGATAATTTTTACCTGTTCTTATTTTATAATTTAAAATTAACCGTTTTTTATCTTCAACAACATCAGTTATATCTTCAAAATAATTTGCGTTAGATAAAGGACTCCAAATTTCATACCTTAAAATTTTTAAATTGGGCTTATAACCCTGCAATTCAAGCATTTTCTTTAATAAAACATTGCCTGCATATCTGTGTTCAATATGAGCGTCATCTTTATGAGGTATTAAAATGTAATCGTAATCTTTGACGCTAAATTGCGCAATATAATTATTAAAAGCGTTTTCGATTTTGTTAAGATGAGGCGGTACGCCGTAGATTTTTTCAATATAGACTTTATTAACTTGCGCAAGTTTTGCGGTGTCATAAAATTCTTCCATTCTGATTTGCGCAATTTCTTCCGCTGTATATTTGTTGCTTGTATATTTAACACCGCTTGCACTGACGCATAAAATATCAATGTTATTATGGTATTTTGCAATAAAGCCGCCGCATGCAATAACTTCATCATCGGGGTGCGGAGCGATTATTAAGATTTTATCATCAGCTTTTATCATAAATTAAATATCATCTCTTTCGCATATAAGCATTGTTTCGGTAACGATATAGCCATTATAAGGGCTTACAATTCGGAATTTATAACCAAGATTCCATGATTCAATCATTGGCTTTAAATATTTTAAATCATGTGCATTATGATATATTGATAATAAAATTGTCGGGCGTTGTTCTTTTATTGTGTTGTATGCGCCTTTTAAGAAACTTTCTTCCGCGCCTTCGATATCAACTTTTATTAACCCGCATTTGATGTTATTTTTTCTTACATAATCATCAAGCGTTATAATATCAACTTCATTTACAATTTTATCTTCTTCTCTTGCTATTCTCGAGCCGGATTGACAGCTTCTGAACAGCAATTTATCAGGCTTTTCGCCAAGTCCGAAGTTTTCAACGGTTATATTTTTTGCATTGTTTAATTCTATTGTTTTTTTGAAAAGTTTGTAATTTTCAGGGTCTGCTTCAAAAGAAATAACTTTTTTATCCGTATATTTAGAAAGCACAATCGCACTGTCGCCAATGTATCCGCCTGCGTCAATTATATCCTTATCTTTTATATAATCAAGATTAATGCCTTCCATATTATGATTAAAGTAAAATACATTATGCTCAAAATGCCATGTCGGCAGAAAATAGTTTTTATAGGCATAAATGTTATTGTCAAATTTTTGAATAACTCTATATAAATTTTCATGCATTTTTTTGAAGCTATCGAGTTCTTCTTGTGTAAAAAGGTCTTTGTATTCAATGGAATAATCTTTTGTAACCTGTTCTATCCTTTTAATTACGCGTGAAATCTCAAATGCTGATTTATCATCCAGATTTGAAATAAGATTTTTATATTCATCTTGTGTTATGGAAAAATTGTTAAAAAATTTATATAACAGCGGTGTTTTTTCGTATTTTTCAGAATCTTTTAATTTTGCATAAATATCCAGTTTAACGGGAATTTTGGCAGCCGCAGGCTTTGTTTGCGGAGTGTTTATGCAATTTAGTTTTTTATTACAGTCGTTTTCTAAAACATTTTTTAGAACTTTTGATAAAGTGTTGTTTTGTTCTAAAAATTCTCTTTCGCCCATTTTTTTGTAGTTTTGCGGGGTGAAGGAATTATGCAGAAGAATAACTCCATGTTCGTTATTTAAAACAAAATCAGAATAATCATTGTTAAAATAAAATTCAACGTATTGCTCAATCCCCGCTTGGCTTTTGGTGTTAAAGAAATTATTTTCGGGAAGGGCGAAATACTTGAACTTATCAAGTGATTTAATTTGTTTTTCATTTGATTTTGTAATAATTTCATCAGTAATACTGTTGCTGAAATATGACCACTGATTGAGTTTTGCTTGTTTTTCAATGCTGTAGAAATATTTTAAAATGTTTTTATGGCAGTTGTAGAACTTGTGCCAGAACAGCTTTTTATTGATTTTTTTCAGCCATTTTCTTGTAAAATAAGAACCTTTTTTAGAAGTTATAAAAGCAACATGCCTGTTAAATAAAATGGTGTCGGATTTAAGATTTAGAATATCTTTGATTTTATTTGAAGTGATTATTGTATCTATATCAAACCAAATACCGCCGTATTTATTTAAAAGTTTTGCCCTTATTGCGTCTGCTTGTTTGGGTAAGGAGAAGTTTTTATAAAGATATTCATCATAATATTCATACCCCAGCCATTCGTTTAAGTTGGAATAATTAAGAATAATAATTTTATATTCTGGTAAAAATTTTTCCCATGTTTTTAGGCATAACTTTAAATAATCAGGAATTTTATTTACAGGTTCCCAAAATGTGAAAATATATTTTTCATCAAGTTTTTTCGGCTTTGAATATTTTATTTTATTTTTTATAAAATAGCTGAAATCTTGTTCTAAAATCCACTCTATTTTTGTTTTCTTGTTGTTTAAAAGATTTATCAGATAAGATATTAATTCGTTTGCATTTTTATTAAATATTAAAATGCAGTCTGCATTAATGTTTTTGATATCTTCAGTCCTAATTGCCGGAATATTATGAAAAGTTTCACAATTCGTATTTTCGTATTTTTTATCTGCAACTGCAGTGATATTGAGCTTTTTAAGATTGTAATTACAAAAAATATGGTCTGATAATTTTCCTGCACCATATATAATAATTTTTTTATATTTTTTAGAAAGCTGATTTAACCTTTTTTGAAGGTCGTAATCATTTAAATAGTCAAATTCATCCATACTTTTCCCCAAGCTAAGCATACGGATTAATTATATCTTATCGGCCTTTTTAAATCAATAAGTGCTTAAAATCGGGTATTTGGTGTGGCTTGTTTTAGTTTAATACTGTACTGTATCGTTTGAATCCATGTGTTTCATAAGAAAGTTGATTAATTCTTCATAGTTTCCTTCTGAACTATTTGCTTCGCTTTCGTTTTCAAGCGTGCTTTCAAGTTCTTTGAAGAACATATCTTTATCGCCTTCACTGACCTTGAAATTCAAGCTGTTGATAAGCGCAAAGATTCCCTCTGTATCGCTTTCTTTTATATTTGTGGTTTGTGGGAGAATAGTAGGATTTGATGATACAGAAGCAGTACCTGCACTTTGAGTGCTTTCCATAGTTGCTTCCTTCTGTATTATTTAATATTAGATTCGGACAAAATTTTTATTACTTTAGTAAAAATCGGCTTTTGTTTACATTTTTTACAAAAATATTAATATTAAGAAGTGTAAAATAAATATAAAATTTTAAATTTTTTCTATGAAAAATATTATTGCGGGTTGGAATTTTATTTTTTAATAAAAAATTTTAAAAATATATCTAAATAATTTTAAATATTTAATTTTTTTCTTAATTTTCTAAAACTTTACAATTCGCACTATATTCCGCTTTTTTGACATTCAAAAAGAGCTCAATATATAATTTCTCCTATAGAAGACATTACAAAATAGGAGTGCGCAAATTATGACAACACGAAGCATTATTGACTACAAGAAACCGTTAACAAAAGAAGAAATCAAGAAAGTTGTGGAAGAAAACAACATTGAATTCATTAAACTTGAATTTTGTGATATTAACGGAATTATGAAAAACTTATCAGTACCTTGCGAACAGCTGGATAGCGTAATGAATAATGAAATTATGCTTGACGGTTCTTCTATTAAAGGTTTTAGAAGCATTGAAACATCAGATATGTATTTTTATCCCGATTTAAAAACTTTTGCAATAATTCCTTGGAGAAGTGATGATGACACAAAAGTAGCAAGATTTATCTGTGATATTCATAATGCAGACGGAACGCCGTTTGAGGGCTGTCCGAGGTGCAACCTTAAAAAAATGATAGCTCGTGCTGAAAAATTAGGCTACACAATGAATGTCGGGCCGGAAGCTGAATTTTTTATATTTAAGCAGGATGAAGACGGTAATGCTACTGTTAATACTTATGATAAAGCGGGGTACTATTCGGCAGCTCCGGTTGATAAGGGCGAAAATTTAAGAAGAATAATGGTGAAAACCCTAAAAGAAATGGGTTTTGAAGTGGAAGCAAGCCACCATGAAGTAGCTCGTGGCCAGCATGAAATTGATTTTAAATATGCTGACGCACTGACTACGGCAGATAACATTATGACATTCAAATATGCGGTAACTGCAATAGCGGAACAAAATGGAGCAGTGGCTTCATTTATGCCAAAACCGATATTCGGAATAAACGGTTCGGGTATGCACTGCAACATCTCTTTATTTAAAGACGGTAAAAATATTTTTTATAATCCCGACAGAACTTATCAACTATCAAGAGAAGCTCTGTATTCAATCGGCGGACTTTTAAAACATGTTAAATCATTTACCGCAATAACAAATCCTTTGGTAAACAGCTATAAAAGATTGGTTCCGGGGTATGAAGCTCCTGTTTATCTTGCTTGGAGCTTGGCTAATCGCTCAGCTTTAATAAGAGTTCCGGCTAAACGCGGCAATGCAACTCGTATTGAACTTCGCTCACCTGATCCTTCTTGTAATCCGTATTTGGCGCTTGCCGTTATATTGGGTGCGATTTTAGACGGTGTTGAAAATAAAATCGAACCGCCGCTTCAGGTTGAAGAAAATATTTATCACATGACTAAAAAGGAAAGAAAAAGAGCTAAAATTGATTCACTTCCCGCTTCTTTAGATGAAGCTCTTGATTTGCTTGAAGATGATAAGATTATAAAAGATGCTCTCGGAAATCATATTTATAATGAATTTACTTCCGCTAAGGAAAAAGAGTGCGATAAATTCAGAACCTATGTAACACCATTAGAAGTTGAAATATACTTAAATATGCAATAATAATTTTCTAAAAAACTTTGAGTGCTTAATGTGATAATGTGCTTTTAATCGGCACATTATCATGGAAGCTCAATTTGTGAATTTTTAATTAAAGGAGAACAACTGTGAAAAAGGCTCAGGATATTAAAACATCTGAGGGTTCTGTTGTGCTGAAAAAAGTTTCGCAAAAAAGCATAAATAAAGAATCTTCTGCGAAAAAGAGAATTAAAAAAGTTGCAATTTATGTTGGTATTTTGCTTGCAACTTTTATTGTCGGATTAATTTTTGCGGCTAAAAAAATGCTTTTGCCTGCAAATATTGATTATTCCAATTTGATTGATAAGTCAGATACAGCATTTATGATAATATCGTCCGTTCTTGTAATGTTGATGACGCCCGCGCTGGCTTTATTTTACGGCGGTATGGTCAGAAAGAAAAATGTTCTTGGAACTATAATGCAAAGTTTTATTGCACTCGGCATTGTTTCCGTTATTTGGTTTTTATATGGTTATTCTTTGGCTTTTAGCTCGGATATCGGAAACATAATCGGCAATTTGGATTTTGTTATGATGAAAAATATAACAAATGCTCCTATCGAGGGCTCTGCAATTCCGCATTCATTGTTTTTTGTATTTCAAATGATGTTTGCTTGCCTAACCCCTGCACTTATAACCGGTGCATTTGCTGAAAGATTTAAATTTAAAAGCTATATTTTATTTTTAATTCTATGGGTAACATTTATTTACTGTCCTTTAGCCCATTGGGTTTGGGGCGGGGGTTGGATATCTAAAATCGGCGGAATTGATTTTGCAGGCGGTTTGGTTGTCCATATAGCTTCCGGTGCTGCGGCTTTAGCTTGCTGTATAATGCTTGGAAGCAGAAAAGGGTATAAAATTGAAAATATGCCGCCTCATAACTTAACATTAACATTTATCGGGCTGATGTTTCTTTGGGTCGGCTGGTTCGGGTTTAACTCGGGTAGTGCATTATCCGTGGGCACGCTTGCTGTAACCGCTTTTATTAATACACAATTAGGTGCGGCTTCGGGGCTATTGGCTTGGATTGGCGTTGAATATCTGCACAGAGGAAAGGCGACTGTTTTGGGCGGTATGTCGGGAACTCTTGCGGGTTTAGTCGGAATTACTCCCGCCTGCGGGTTTGTCACACCTGTTTCGTCTATAGTAATCGGGATTATAACCGGAATGATTTGTTATATTATAACCACTTTTAAAGGTTTGTTTAAATATGATGATTCACTTGATGTAATAGGTATCCATGGAACAGGGGGTGTTGTCGGCTCTATTCTTACAGGTATTTTTGCCACAATTTTAATTAACCCGAATGGCGCTCAAGGGCTTTTATATGGCAGTCTTAAATTGTTTAATGCGCAAATAATATCAACAATTGCAAGTGTTGTATTTGCCTTTTTGGGTACACTTTTAATTTTATATGTCCTTGATAAATTTATAGGATTAAGAGTGACACCCGAAGAAGAAATGCAGGGGCTTGATATCTCTCAGCATGGCGAAAACGCATACAGATTGCAAATTTAACATATACCATTAAAGCTAAGGAGAACGTATGAAAAAAATTGAAGCAATTATTAAACCGTATAAAATTGAAGAAATCAAAAATTCTCTAACTACAATAGGGATTCATGGCATGACTGTCACTTATGTTGAAGGTTTTGGTTCACAGGGCGGACACACCGAAAGCTACAGATCGGCTGAAATTGCAGTTAGCTTTATACCCAAAATTAAAATTGAAGTTGTCGTTGATGATGATAAAGTTAAAACGGTTAATGAAGCCATAATAAGACATGCAAAAACAGGGCCTGAGGGCGCAATCGGCGATGGCAAAATATTTGTTTATAATATTGAAAACGCAATCAGAATAAGAACCCAAGAGGAGGGCCCTGTTGCGTTATAAAATATTATTTCTGCTTTTGGTTTTATTTTTTGTAAATCCCGCTAAAGCTATTGAAGAAGATGTAATTGGGCTGGATGAAGATGTCCGAATTCCTGAATTCCATGATTTAAAAGGTTATATAGAAGAATCCCCCTATGTTTTTGGCGATTATAAAAATATCAGAACAAAATTATCCGAGCGCGGTATTGATATTCAAAGCTCTTATATAATTGATTCATTTGCTATGAGAAATCAAGAAAAGCGTGTTTCAAAAGGTACTTATCAGGGGCTGTATAACTTGTCGCTTGATTTGGATTCTGAAAAATTAGGCCTTTATAAGGGCGGAAAATTGCATGTTTTGTATCAGGCGGGAAATAAAGGTTTAAGTTCAATTGATTTTTTAAATTCCTACTCCGATATTAGTTCATATAATCCAAGCCGTTCAATTAACCAAATATCCGAACTTTACTATGAACACAGTAAGGATGATTTATTTAGTATAAAAATCGGTAAACAAGACGCTAATGTTGATTTTCAGGCACTTGATACGGGTTTTGAATTTTTAAATTTATCTTTTTCTTATTTTGATAATACACCTATGCCTTTATTTCCGAGCCAGCAAATGGGAGTCAGAGCGAGATTAAGGTTAAAGGATGATATTTACATTCAAAACGGCTTTTATGACGGAAATCTTAAAATCGGCGCAAATCCTAAAACCTTTTTTACCGGTAAAAATAACTATCTTGATATGACAGAAATATATAAATTGACTAATTTCAAAGGAAAAAGCGGTAAATATCTGATTGGAAATTGGCTTAAAACGGGTAAATATGAAACGTTTAATGATACAACAAGATGTAATAACTACGGTTTTTATATAGGTTTTGAGCAGAAACTTATTGACAGATTTGATGATAAATCAGGCGGGTTGAGTATGTTCTCTCAATTTGGTTATGCAAGAAATTCAATTAATGATGTTCCTTATTATTATGGTGCAGGGTTAGTTTTTAAAGGTATAACGGAAAAAAGAAAAGATGATTCAATCGGGCTGGCATTTGGGTGGCATCAGTTTGATAAAGAACTTAATAAAGCTAATAATCAAACGGCAGAAAGCGTTGTTGAGCTGTTTTATAAAATCAAATTAACTAATTTTTTATATATCCAACCTGATATTCAATATATTATAAAACCTTCGGGAAATGAAAAAAATGCAATTGCCGTAGGCTTGAGAAGCTGTATCGTTTTTTAATCTGTACAGGGTTTTTCTGATAAATAAAAACTTTTTGCTACTTTACTTATCGTTCCAATGCTTGTATATAGAAGCCAAAAGTGCCCCTGAAATATTATGCCAAACAGAAAAAACAAAGAAATGCATGCAACAACAAGCACAATAAGTGCCATATATTTTCCGACTAATTCGTTTATTTTTTCAAACTTATTCATATTATAATTATCGTTAAAATCGTATCCGCAAACGCAAATATAATAAGTAATAATTTGTTTGCTGTGAAAATTATATTATTGTTTGTTAACAGATAACGGTGTTCCTTTTTGTCCGAGATAAAAAACAATCAGTTCAACAGGCTCATTACCTGTATTTTTGCCGTAGTGATATTTTCCTACTAATTCCGGCAAAACTTCACCTTCATGGAGTGTTATTGATTTATTATCATCTGTAATAACAGTTAAAGTACCTTTTTTGACATAAGCAATATTAACTAAATCATGTTTATGCATGGGTAATTCTTCGCCAACATTAATAGTAATCTTTAATACGGTTGCTTCAGGCGTTTTAATTTTTAATTTTTTATATTCCGTATTATCCCAAGTGGAAGTTGTCTTTAACAATATTTCTTTTTCCGCCGAATATGAAACATTTGTTATGCACAAAGTCATTACAAACAGAACAATAATTGATTTCATCACTTTAGTCATATCTTTAATTCCTCAAAATTTAAATATAAAAATCCACATTCATAATATAGTTTCTGAGTTTGTTTGTCAAACTTGTATCCTTTTGAGTCTAATACTTAATATACCATAAATGTATGAGATATTTTCCGAATCAAAATTTGGCATATTAAAAAATTTATAGTATAATCAGCTACATAGAAAATTAAACTATGGAGGTGTGTAAAGTGAAGAAATTTTTAGTTTACGGGATTGCATTTTTGATTTCGACACAAATTGCAGCTTATGCATCTTATTCTTTTGATGGCATTGATGAGGTACGAAATTATATTTTTGCAGATGAAGTTGAAAATACTGCAAAAAAAATAAGTATGCCAAATGCTAATCAAAATCAGGCAATCATTATTAATAAAACTAAAAAAATTGATAAATTAAAAAAACAGTTAGAAGTCCAACAACAGAAAGTTATAGATATTGAGAATCAGATAAAAGAGCTTGAGAATAAATAAAAAAATAATTATTATTAAAACCAAAAATCCCCAATAATTATTGGGGATTTTTGGTTTTAATTTTTCTATACAAATATAAAATAGACCATATAATGTAAGACAATGTTAATAAAAATGACTTAAAATATTAATTAACGGAAACAATTTATAATGTTAAATAAATTAATTAATTTTTTAAAAAACAGGTCATTAGTATTTAAACTCAGTGTAAGTATTCTTTTGAGTGTTTTTATCGGCTCGCTTTTGCTGAGCATTTTTATATCAAATTATTCTAAACCGTTATTAAAAGAACAGGTTATATCTTCTGCATACAAAGCATTGGCATCTGTTAATCATAATCTTGCACAAGGTGCTGATATAACAGAACAATCTCTTGTAAATACCGTAAAAATTTTATCATTAAAAAAGTCGTCAAACGAACAAGAGTTAGTATTACTTGCGCGTGCTGCACATGAAGCAATATTGGAACAATATGGTAATTTTTATGAATTTTTTATATTTATTCCTTCTAAAGATAAAAATCACAAAGGACATCTATACAATAGTTATCTGAAAAATGGAAAAGTCGAAATTAAAAGCTGGGAAGAACATGAATATGTAAAAAATAGGGAATGGTATAATGCTGCAATAAATTCAGGCAAAATTCATTGGACGGAACCTTATGATTCAATAGATCCTGATAGAAATGTACTATTATCAACTACGGTTTCCGTTCCTTTTAAATTTAAGGGAAGTTCGACTTGGGATGGTGTAATCGGAGCTTCCGGCAATTTAAGCGCTATGCAGGATTACTTAAAAAGTTTGTCTTTTGAATCAAACGGCAAATATCTTTTAACTTCTGCTAAAGGTCTGTATATAATACATCCGGATAAAAAAATCGAATTAAAGAAAACAATAACAGAGCTTGCCAAAGAAATAAAATCAGAACAATTGAAATATGCTTATGAGCATGCAAAAAGCGGGAAAATAGGCTTTACTACAATACCAAAATCTTCGGTTTATAAAGGAGAAGCTGTTTTTGTATATGCGCCTGTTCCGAAAGTAAATTGGAGTTCTTATCTGGTGTATTCTTCCGATAATTTCTATAAACCCATAAAACATTTTCAGATAATTTTAATATCCATAACTTTATTTGGCGTATTCTTATTGATTTTATTGATTAATTGGATATGTAAATTTACTACTAATCCCATTGTTGAATTGTCACATGTAGCAGAAAAATATGGCAGAGGCGAATTTGACGCCGAACTTCCAACTGTCAAATCGAATGATGAAGTTGGTATTTTAACTTTAGCTTTTTACAATATGAAAGATAATCTTTTGAACTTACTAAAAATTCAAAAAGAAAATGCGGCTTCTGAACAAAAAAGAGCATCAGAGCTTGAAATTGCTACAAAAATTCAAGATTCAGTGTTGCCTCATAATTTCCCCAAAAACCCATATTTCAATATATTTGCTTCAATGACACCGGCTAAAGAAGTCGGAGGGGATTTTTATGATTTCTTCCAAAGCAGTGAAAATCGTTTTGCTTTTTTAATTGCAGATGTTTCAGGTAAAGGAATTCCTGCTTCTTTATTTATGATGAACGCTAAATCTTTATTAAAAAATAATTTATTGAGCGGAAATTCCCTGCAAACCGCAATAAATAAAACCAACAATGAACTATGCGAAACAAATACTCAAGGTTTATTTTTAACAGCATTTATTGCACTTGTAGATATTCAAACAGGTAGTGTTGAATTTGCCAATGCCGGTCACAACCCCCCGCTTTTAAGGCATAAAAATGGAATGTATGAATTTTTTAAACTTGAACCTAACTTGCCTTTAGGGGCTATAGGAAAGTTTGATTATCAAACCTATAAAACAAATTTTGAAGAAAATGATATCATCTTTTTATATACAGATGGAGTTACGGAAGCCTTTAATGATAAGGGTGAAATGTATGGAGAAACAAGACTTATTGAATTTTTAAATAAAAATAAAAATGAAGGGGATGTAAAAGAATTAATTATTAAAATGAAATCAGAATTAAAAGAATTTGCAAATTCATCCGAGCAAAGTGATGATATAACAATGATTGCGTTTAATTATAAGGCAAAATCCCCTAATCGTATAAATACATAATTATTTATGTTTGAAAATGGAATTTTTCTTACCAAACAACAAGTTATAAAATGGCTAAATAATATATAAAATTTTGTAATTTTGAGGATTAAGAATATGTCAACATTAACAACATCAATATTAGGAATAGAATTTGAAAATCCGTTTTTATTAGCCTCAGCACCGCCTACGGCTTCAATTGAAAGTATAGATAAAGCATTTGAGATGGGTTGGGGTGGAGCAGTTTTAAAAACTATAACTCCTGATGATTTGGAAATGATAGAAGCAAGTCCTCGTTATGCGATTATGAAAGAAAAAGGCAGAGTAATAGGGTTTCAAAATATAGAACTCTTGAGCCATAAGACTGTTCAATATTGGGTAGATGGCATTAAATATCTAAAAGAAAAACACCCGACAAAAGTTATCATTGCAAGTATTATGGCCCCGGTTAAAAGGGAAGAATGGCAAGAGCTTATAAGGATATTCAATGATACCCCAATCGACGCTTATGAATTAAATTTTTCTTGCCCTCATGGTATGCCTGAGCGAAATATCGGTATGGCAATAGGAACAAGTGCCGAAATATCAATTTTGATTACTTCTTGGGTAAAGGCAATTGCAACAAAGCCTGTATTTGTAAAATTAACACCAAATGTAACAAGTATAACTTGGATTGCAAATGCGGTTGAAAGGGCCGGAGCAGATGGGCTTGCTGCTATTAATACGGTACAGAGTTTTATGGGAATAAATCTTGAAACACTTGAGCCTGTACTTAATATAGACGGATATTCAACATACGGCGGATTGTCAGGTGTTGCTGTTAAACCAATTGGTTTTAGATGTGTTGCTCAATTAAGATATAATCAATTAAGAAGTTTATGAATAAATACATGGGTGCAGAAAGTACTGAGCGCGTGTTTTTTGACGATTTTGGGGGGTTTAAGAATTTTTCAGTTTTTTACAGTTTTCTTCCAATTTATATATTCAAAAGGTAATGGTTTATAGTTAATAATTACAGGCTTTTTC
>JAFVFO010000055.1 GCA_017475485.1 Candidatus Gastranaerophilales bacterium
AGGGCGGAACAGGGTTTTGAAAAAACCCGTTGTGAGCCCGTCTGGCACGAGAAAACTAACGAAGCGTCTGAAAATCTTTGATTTTCAAAAGCGAAGTGCTTAGTTTTCGAGTTGTCAAATTCCAAGACGGGGGTACCATATAAATAACAAGAGGGTTTCAGCCCTCTTTTTTAATGCCTTGATTTACTCTAAAAATCCCTATTTGGTAACGAGTTTGGTAACGAAAAGTTGGCATGAAAAATCTGGTAGTTAAATTTCCTTATCAACTCTGCTTTTCGGCATTTTACTCTGCACAACTTTTCTATACTTCTTATAGTCAATGAACTCTAATATATCTTTAACGTCATCTTTATCGCAAGTGGTTCTGACTGAAAGAGGTCATGTAACGACTACTAAAGTATCAACAGAAGAAGGAATTTACCGTATTTTCATATTAGAAAATACAAATGGCAATGGTGGTATCGGTATTTCAGCAATTAGGATAAAGTAACTATTAGATATTGTTGATAATTTTGGTTCAATTTGTAAATAACTTAAGTTAAATTACTTTGTAAGATTAAGTAATATCAATAGATATGGCGAAAATAATGTAGATAACATATTGCATACTTGTATATAATGTGCTATTGTGATGTAAATAATCGGAGAATTGTTATGGAAGAAAAATTGAATTTAAGTTTGCCGGAAGTTGATTTCAATAGTAACCTTGTACAGTTGATATTGCAGTTGGAAGTATTAAGAAATAATGCTATATCTATTGAAACACAACCTATTTTGTTCAACCAGGTAAAAGCTATTTTTCACATGATAGAGAGCTTACAGTCTGCAAGAATAGAAGGTAATAGAACAACAATTTCCGATTATGTTTCTGCCAAATTTGAGAAGAAAACCAACGCTGAAAGCATTAAAGAGATTGAAAACATTGAAAATACAATAGATTATGTGAACAAGCGCTATGACGAGGATAAGAACTTCAAATTATCAGCTCACTTTATCAAGGAGCTTCATGCCCTAATTACTAAGGATTTGAAAAACGAAGGAAGTAAAGAGAGTGGAAAATTCAGAACATGTAATGTCAGAATAAATAATGCTATTCATACTCCACCTGATATGTTCTTGGTGAATGACTATATGGAGCAGCTAATAGATTGGATTAACAAAGATGATAAGACTCAAATGCAGTTGTTGAAAGTTGCTATTGCACATCATTGTTTTACTTGGATTCATCCTTTTGATAACGGTAACGGCAGAATGTCAAGAATACTTACTTATACAATGCTAAGACAGTACGGATTTGATATGGCATATCTTCTAAATTCAACGGCAGTATTCTGTATGGATAGAAATAAATACTTTGATATGTTGCAGAAAGCTGATGAAGGAGATAATGTTGGTCAATTAGCTTGGTGTGAATATGTTTTGAACGGTATAAATAACGAAATGTCAAAGGTTTCTAACCTAATGAATAAGACATTCTTCTCGGAGAAAATAGTTAAACCTGCAATAAATAGAGCTTATGACTTACACTTTATCAGTAACGAATACAAGCAGGTATTACTATTATCACTCAAACAAGACAATAGCTTAATTAAATCTGCCGATATTCAAAAGTTATTGAAAGATAAGACTACAAGACAGGTTACATCATTGATTACAAAAATGGTTGAAACCGGGTTGCTTACAAAACCAAAACCAAAGAGTAGAATGTATATGATAAATCTACTCTCCAAAGATTTAGCAAGAGGTGTTATTGAAGCACTATACAACGAGAAGTTCATTAGTATTGAAAACTGATAGTTGAATACTAATGATGTTTAAGATATAATGCAGATAGCAATTTGATAACTGAATAACAATTTGGTAACGGCTTGGTAGCGAAACTTATTTCATGAGTTAAAAATATCAACTTTATCAAATTGACAAGAGGGGTCAAAGAATTTTTGCCCCAAATTTTAAACTATACTTTTTGCAAAATTATGCTTTTAGATTATATGTTAATATTCTTGATAAAATTTTACAATAGCCTTAATTCATGTATTCATCATGGTTTTGACTATTTTAATTTTTGAAAAATTTATATTTTTATCCAAATTTGCTTGAAAAACCTGTAAAATTTGATATATTGAAAATATAAATAAGAATAAAGAGAGTTTAATGAAAATCAAAATATGATATCATTAACTCTCTTTTTTATTTAAAAATTACATTAGTTCAATAAGGAGGATAATATATGTGGAACGAACAAGACCACCCAAGAGATGAAGATGGAAAATTTACATTTAAAAATAGAGAAAACGGTTCAAATACAAAAGAAAGCCCTGCAGATGTTTTATATCATCATTCTAAAATCAAAGCTGAAAAAGACAAACAAGAATCTGAATATAAATCTAAGTTGCTAAATATTCTGAGCAACAAAGCAAAACCTACAGACGTTTTATATGGAACAACAAAAGAACTTGAAGAGAAAGTTAAAGGATACGGGCTTCAAGACAAGTTAAAAGGAACAATGACAGGCGGGGCAAGCAATGTTTATATGTCACCAATAAATAGAATGAAAGACAATAATCAATATATGACTCCAATTGAAGAAATGTATAAAAGACAAAGAGGGTATAGCCCAAATCCAAATTATAAAGTGGATAATAGTGAGTTTACAGATGATATGATAAAAAAGGCAAGAGAATTTATACAAGGCAAAGAAAAATTTGTATCAAATGCATACAAACCAACTCCAAATGATGTTTGGACAATTGGTTATGGACATACAAAAAATGTAAAGCCTGGAGATAGAATAACCAAAGAAGAAGCGGAAAAGTTATATAGGCAAGATTTTAAAGAACATGCTGATGCACTAAAAGCAGTAAAAGTACCACTAACAAAAAATCAAAAAATCGCATTATCAAGTTTTGCTTTTAATATGGGAGCTACTGGTTTTAAAAATTCAGATGTTGTAAGAATACTTAATACTGGAGATTATGAAGGGGCTGCCAAAGAACTTCTTAATTATAATAAACAAAAAGGCAAATTTCTCAAAGGATTGGATAATAGAAGAAGAGCAGAAAATAAACTTTTCTTAACCCCCGATGATTAATTTTTATTAACATCCATATAACAACCCAGACCATATATTCCGTTTTTATATGTATCTGAAAGGTTACAATCTTTACGTGGCTTAATTCCTTGTGCTACAAAAAGAATTTTTAACTCAAGATACGAATTTGCATTTTTACTATTTAAAGGAACACCTAAACTGGTTAATACGGTTTTGCCATTATATACAACATTACCACTTTTGTCCATTGTTAAAATGTCAGAATCGTTTTTTGGAGCATATAAATATTCCTTAAGGGTTATTGTTCTGGCTTTGTTATCTTTTGTTGATTGCGATATATTTTTTGCACAAACAAAAGAATTTGCAAATATTATTATAAATAGTATAATTAATATTTTCTTCATATAATGATTTTAAATTACCTTAAATTCTTTGTAAATATCAAATTATACATAATTCTTTAACATAAATATCGTCATTAACAAGACAAGGACATGCACAAGCATATCCTTGTTCATTAATATATTCATCTATTAAATTATTATTCTTGTCGTAAGATTTTGAATGTGCAATTGATATTGTTGTTGGATTTGTACATTCAATTTCATACTTAATAATTTCATAATAAATGGACGTATTATTTATTTCATGTAGCTCATTATTTGGTGAATTATAAATTTTAAACCAAGCAGAGACAGTATCGTTATTTTTTGTTATTGAATTTTTATCAACATAGATATAGCTGTTAACTTTGCTCCATTGCTGATTATTTTTAGCATTTGAAATTAATCTAAACGATGCAATAAGAGATAAAAATAAAACAAGGATAAAAAGAAATTTTCTCATATAATTATTTTATTTTAATTTTAGATGATTTTCAAGAATAAAACTGCTAAAATCAATTAACATAAATTGATAAATTACTAAAACAAATATTTTTTTCATATTCAAATTTTAAAATATTTTAAAATCATTGTAAATAATAAAACTTGATATTTTTTTAGCTTATCCCAAATTTATGTTCTTAAAAAATTCCTCAATTTCTCTATCAGCATCACTATTGATATATACAACCTTCTCTAGTTCTTCTTTTCTTGGATTGTTTGTGCGTATATCTTCATTTAAAGACAGTTCATAGTGTTCACCATTAATCATAAAGTTAAGATCTTCCCGCATATAAAAGAATTTTTTATCACAATATGAAATTCCTTCAATCTCGCCATTATCAAAATCTTCTTTTGCAATAACATTTTTTAAATAGTAGTCCGTGTTTATTTCTGTGTCATCTGAGTCTTCAAACTTATCATCAAAAACTCCAATTCATTTTACTTTCATATTTTCCCTTTCATGGTTAATTTTAGATATTTTTTTCTTCTGTGTTATCCGTTTTATCTTCTTTCTCCCCAAATATAACTTCATCCATTCTCTGATTAGCTTCAACTATATCAGCAGTAATCTTCTTTGACCTTTAATAATCCGGTGAATTCTGTTCGGCGGTATAAATATGGCATTTGCAAGAAAAATTTAAAATATCTTTACACTTCACGCAAAATATCGGCTGAATTTTAATATAGTTTTTATTACTTTACTTTTATGTTATGCTGGAATTGAAAATTAGGTTTCTCGGGGTGCTTATGAAAAAAATATTATTGGTGATATTATTGGTATTTATAGTAAGCGGTTGTTTTGTATATGCCATACAAAGCAAGCAAACAGTTAATAAAGGAGTTTCTGATATGGATAAAAAAGTATTGGTTGCATATTTTTCTGCAACAGGAACAACCAAAAAAGTTGCCCAAAATCTGTCTAAAGCACTGAATTGTGATATATATGAAATAAAACCGCTTCAACCATACACAAGCGCAGATTTAGATTGGACAAACAGCAAGTCAAGAAGTTCTGTTGAAATGAAAGACCGTAAATCAAGACCCGAAATGACATCTGATGAGATTTCAATCAAAGATTATGATACCATATATCTTGGTTTTCCGATATGGTGGTATGTTGCGCCAACTATTATAAATACATTTCTTGAAAAGCATGACTTTTCAAACAAAAAAATTGTTTTATTCGCAACGTCCGGCGGAAGCGGGTTTGGTAAAACAATTGATAATTTAAAACCAAGCGTTTCATCATCTGCTGTTATTGTTGAAGGAGATATTTTGAATAATAACCCTTCGGTTGATGAACTTAAAAAATGGGCTGAGAAATTTTAGGTGCTGAAATAAACAAGGGGTTTTATTAATGCAGATAAACATTGGTTTTGGAATAAATGACACTTTTTGTCAGCATTGTGCCTGCACTATGGCTTCTATTCTTGCAAATGCTGATAAATCCGATAAATACAGTTTTTTTATAGTGTATGATAATTTAAAAAAAGAAAGCATTAAAAAATTTGAAAAATTAAAGAATATAAAACCTTTTAAAATCAAATTTATAAAAGTTGACCCCTTGGAATTCGGTAATCTTTCAGATATTGCTCCTTTAAATATTTCATATTTTTACAGAATTAAACTTTTTGGTTTAAAGGAAGCAGATAAGATTTTATATTTGGATTCAGATGTAATTATAAGAAATGATATAAAAACTTTGTATGCTACAGATATTGCAAATTCATACCTTGGCGGTGCTAAGGATATTATGTGGGCTTCATTAAAGAAAAAGTATAAATTATCTGATAATTCAATTTATATTAACAGCGGTGTTTTATTAATCAACACAAAGAAAACCCGAAATATTGATATGCTGTCTAAAATTAAAGAATTTTTATCGCTTTTTAGTGAATATAAATATAGCGACCAAGATATGATAAATTACATTTTTCAAGAACAGATAAAAGAATTTGATATAAAATATAATTTTTGTTATCCGTACATGAATGAATATGATAATGAATATTACAATATTGTTTCTCAAAATCCTTCAATTATTCATTTTATTACGGCAAATAAACCATGGGTTGCGGGAAGTAAATGCTTTATGAAGTCTGAATATTTTAAATATTTGGCACTAACCCCTTATTATCAGGATTTTATTGCAAGATATATTATTTCAGAACATGAAATAATATTAAATAAGTTGTCGGATTTAGAAAATAAGATTTCCGTATAATCAGAATTTGAGATACAACAAATGAGGCAAAAAATCAGAAAAATCATAATATTATTTTTTTGTTTGTATAGTGCATTTTTCTTTTTGGGAAGTTTATTAGCTCCGATTATGGCATATATGAAACAATACGATTTTTCCGCATTGTTGACTTCGTTGTACATGTATTCTTGTCATCAGCAGCCTGACCGCTCTTTTTGGATTTTTGGATATCCCATGGCGTTGTGCTCAAGATGTTTTGGTTTTTATTTCGGTGTAATTGTTTTTGGAATATTTGAATTGTTAAATAAATTAAAGATTAGCTTAAAAACATTTATAATTTTATTGATAATAACTGTAATAGATATTATTATAAATTATGGATTACCTCAAAGGTACAATACGGGCAATATAACGAGATTTGTTGTCGGAATGATTATGGGATTGTTATTTGTTGTAATTTTGAGCTTTTTACTGAAAAAAGAATGGAGAGTTGTAAGGCATGAAAATTAAAAAAGTTATTGCATGGTTTTTGATGATGTCGTTTGTTTCACTACACACTTCTCCTTTATCTTTTGTTGCAACGGCAGAAAATATGTCGCTGGCTGAGTTCCTTAAAACTACTGACAACATTGAAGCATCGTATTCGTACCCTTCAATGATTGCTACAACAAATGCTTCAGGCAAATCGGTTTTAAATGCTCATACGCCGATTGTAATTCGTTGTACGGAAACAATAACGACAAATGATATAGTAAGTGGTGATACTGTTAACTTTGCAGTTGTTCAAGATGTAAGAGATAGTAACGGAAATATTCTTATTAAGTCAGGAACTCCTGTTACAGCACAAATATCATTTGCCAAAAAACAGGGCATGATTGGAAAATCGGGTGAAATATCTATAAATGATTTCCATACAACTGCTGTTGACGGTTCTTATGTACAGTTATCGGGTTCTGTTTCGGCATGTCCTGAAGATCAAATGACCATGTCCATTGTTTTAAGTGTTTTGATTTGCCCATTGTTTTTGCTTATGAAGGGCGATGAAGCAAGAGTACCTGTCGGGACAACTAAAACAGCATATACCGTTGCAGATGTTTATATAAAACCGGTTAAATCATAATTTAAACATGGTAAGAAACAGTGGAATTTTCAGGAATGACGCTATCCATTTGATATGTGTCTGATGAAGTTATGCTATCAACAATTGTTGAAGCAACTGCCATTTTCATGTTTAATTCTTCAAGAATAACAGCCTCTTTAATTTGTCTGGATTGAGTTTCGACCATATCCTGTAATATTTGAGAGTAATCGTTTGAAATAGAATCAATATTCATATTATCTATATGCCACTATTTATGCCAATGTATCAAAATTCGGTTCTTCTAAGCACATGCAATGCAAACCGCCATGGTAATACGATAAGGATTGCATTATTTTATTGCCGCTTGTTTTGTTGTTTTTATCTTCCTGTCCTTTTATGAAATACATTTTATCTAAATTAGAAACTTGTTCTCTTACGGACTTTTCAAAAACAGCTTCAAGTTCTGATATATACGGGTTTTTACATTTTGATGAAGATGTAATATATGAAAAAGTTTTATCAGGGTGTAAATTCACAATTGCGTTCATAAAATTAACGCTTCCGCCCCAAACTCCTGCTACTCTTATCGGAATAAAGCCCAGAGATTGAAGTTTTTTGCATACATCATCCGTCGTTGCTTTGTATCTTTTTTTTCTTTTTTTATTGTACTCTTCGTATTGCGCTCTAAAATCTTTTATATCTGATTTTTTGCCTTGTATTGAGTTTAAATGTTTTGTACATAACTTATCATCATTTACAAGAATATAAGGATATCCGATAGGGCGAATGTACATGTCAAGGTGAAAATTTTGATTAGGAATAAAGTGTATGTTTTCACTTTTTACATTGTAAAGTTTTGATATTTCATCAAGATGTTCATTGTATGCGCCTTCATTGCCTGTCAACATCCAATATTCGCCGTTTGGATATTTCCCAAGAAACACATCCCCGCCTTTTATGTAATGTTCGGAAAATTCCGCATTGTAGAGTTTTTGTGCTTTTATGCTATCTATATGCTCTTTTATATCAATTTCCGAGCTTGCCACAAGACGCGGTTTCCCTTCTCCTTCAAGAATTACTTCGCTATCTTGAAACCATTGAGGAGCATTTTCAATCGGTTTGAAATTTATATTTTCGCTGTCGCAAACAGTTTGCAATTCAAAAGCATAAGGCTTTATGAAATAATCGCTAAACCTTATGCTTTTTAAACTTGCCGCGTCATAACCTTTAAAACTCAAATTTAAAGATGATGAAACCATTTAATTAACCTTGATGAAAATTGCAGACTGTGCCGGCGGGAGTTGTATCCGGTGAGCTTTTTGTAAAACTATCTGCGTGTGCTGAAAGGGCGGTATTAATTATACCGTCAACGAATGTACCTGCACCTAAACCTGCAAATGCTGAAACAATTCCGAAAACCGCATTCGCAACTTTGGACGAGTCGCCTTTCCTTGCCGAAACAATTCCTGCTGCGATACCTGCAGTTGTTAAAATAGTTTTTGCAGCGTTAGATTTTTTGTACTTACTTCCTTTGTTAGTGTAAGATTTTTGTACTATAAGATTAACAGGGGATATAGACATAACAACACCTCTTTCGTTCATGCTGTAGATAAAGCTATAATGGTGCTGAATGAAATTTTTTGCCGGTTTTGGAAGTAAAATTTACAAATTTTAACGAAAAATTTATTTTATAGTCTGTGTGCCTTTGGCTTCGTTTAAGACTTTCATATATTCGCTTTCTGTTATCGTTCTTTCGCCTGCTCCGCCGGGGAGTTTTATTGCATAGGTTCCGTCGCTTCTTGCTACATATTCGTAACCCTTGTAGCGCAGTGATGAACTAGCCGTAATCTTGCCTTTTGAATCCGTACGAAGGTCGTTGACTATTGTAGCGCCTGTAGAAAGTTTTGCAACCGTAGTAGAATAAGAGCTTCCATCTCTTCTTGTATTTGTTGTTACGGTAATTGTATTGCCGTTTCCGATAGTGACTTCTCGGCTTCTGCCTGTACCGTCGGTGTAGCTTGTTTGAGAATGGATTGTTCTTGTACCGTCTGTGCCTGTTGTTAACCAGCAATCATCAGATTTAATATCTTTGCTGTTTCCGCTTTGAGGCTTGCGACTGTTGTATGTATTTGCGTCAATTTCTTTCATACTGCCTGTTCTTGTGTTCATCTGGTAATATTTACCGTCTGCACCGTTTCTAAAGTAGTATGTGTAATCAATAGTAAATGAATCTGCTCTGTTGGTTTGGAAGGTGTTCTTATCAATTTCTTCCATATCGCCATTTTCGGCATCAATTGCATAGTATTTTCCGTCTGCGCCATTTAAGAAATAATATATTCCGTCACTGGCGTAAGAATCAGATATTGTTATGGGCGGTTCTGTCGCGGGCGAATTTGTTGCAGGGGGTTTTGTTGCGGGAGTTTCAGTTACGGGTGCTTCTGTTGCAGGGGTTTCCGCTACAGGGGTTTCTGTTGCAGGGGTTTCTGTTGCAGGGGTTTCTGTTACAGGGGTTTCTGCGGGCACAGTGGTACTGTTTTCTGATACTTGAGGTGTGGTTTGTGAAGGCTCAGTGCCCGCATTTTCTTGCGCGGAAGGTGTTTCTGTGGTTGTAGTTGCAGGTTCTCTGCCTGCAGTTTGCGCGGGCGGAGCTTCTGTAGCTTCCGGAACTTCCGCTTGTGCTTGAGGTGTTGGCTGAGCTTCTTGAGTTTGCGGTTTATTGCCTAAATGATGTTCATATAATGTTTGCTCAATTTGTGCTTGGGTAGGTATTTTAATCGGTACGCCATGTTTGAATGATGTAAAACTTCTGTTGTTGAAAATGTTGTTTGTGCCGTCATCATTCATATTTAAATCATAAATATAATTTGCTATAACCTGCCCTTCGGGACTTGAAAAATTAATGCCGTAAAGATTTACCATTATTTCGCCTAAGGTATCATATTTGCTTGCATTTGAATCTTCAAATATGTAATTATCAGCTATTATGTAATATTGGCCTTCTTCATCAACACTTGTTCTTTGTGCTATATCATTCGGCACTTTGCTTTTTGAAAATGCTTTTTGTGCTTCTTCTTTGGTTATACCTTTGTAATCTTCTAAGACTTCACTTGCTTGTAAAGTGTAGTCGTTAATCATAAAACTTAAAACATCCTTGCCTTTTTGAGCCGCATCATAGTTATCATCTTCTTTTTCTTCTTGGCTTGCAAGGTATGTACCGATATCATCAATTGAAAAATATTCTGTTTCTTCACCTTCTTTGACTGTCGAAGCAATAATGGAAAGTTCATTTAATGTGTCTTCGTCTAACCCTTTTAATTCTCCGTATTTTAAGAGGTCATCCAATGCCATTTTTCCGTTGGTCAGAACTTCATCAAACACAGAAGTATATGCCTGATTCAGCTTATTTTCGTTGCTGATTTCAGGCAAATCAGGCGTGTCCAGCAGATTTGACACTTGTGCAAATATACCCTGCAAGTTCATTATAACCTCTCGAGCTTCGTTAGCTTTCTTTTTTAAAACGGCAGGCATACCAAAAAAGTTAAGGCAAAATTGTATTTTGTTAATAAAATTTTACAATAGAATTAATTTTCTTTTGGTTTTTTGATTAAAACAAGCATAGGGATTAATAAAAATGTGAAAAATGCAAACCAGCGAAAAGTATCTATATATCCCCAAAGGTGCGCTTGCTGTACTAATTGAGAATATATTTTTCCCTGCGCTAATTGAAGTGCATAATTAAAATCTTTGGCAAGTGGCATAAGGGTTTGCGCCATATTTTCGACATGATGCGTAAAAGTATCATTTGTAAAGGTTAGTTTATCAATCATCATATTTTGGTGAACCTGAGAAAGCCTTGAAATCATAGTTGTAGATATTGATGTTCCTATTGCGCCGCCGATGTTTTTAACCAAATTTTGCAGGGCTGTTGCATTTGTCATATCTTTATTTTGTATTGTAGAAACAGATAAAGGTACTAACGGTGTCATAGCTAAGAAAATTCCAAGCCCATAACAAATATTAGGAAGAGCGATTGTTGAAAGATTTATTTCTAAATTAATCATACCAAAAAACGCACTGCCCAAGCCCAATAAGCCAAGACCTATTGCGGCAATTCTTTTATCGCCTAAATATCTTGACAGAATAAGATAAATTGCAACTCCCGATATACAGCCTAAACCCCTCGAACCCATAGAGAGTCCCGATAGAAATGCGCTATATCCAAGCAGGTTTTGAAGCATTGAAGGTAATAATGCGGCAGAAGCCAAAAATACGCCAAGTAAAATTACCTGAATTAATGTTCCGACAAAATAAGTTTTATCTTTTGCAACCTTTAAGTCTAAAAGAGTATCCTTATATCTAAATTGCGAAACAAAAAATAATATTGCAAAAATTAAAGAAAATGCACTCATCCAGCAAATCCAAGGTGTTGAAAACCAATCGGCGTCATTACCTTTATCGAGCACGATTTGCAGGGTTACAAGCCATAAAGATAAGTAAGTTAAGCCTTTGTAGTCTATTTTAATTCCTTTTTGCGCTTTTGCGTACGGCGGGTCTTCAAGTAATTTTTGACACAAAGGTACACAAATTAAGCCGAGCGGTATATTTATTAAATATATCCAAGGCCAAGACCAGTTTTCTGTTATCCAACCACCTATAATCGGCCCTAATAAAGGTGCAAAGACAATTACAAGACCAAACAGAGCCATGGATTGCGCCCTTTTTTCTTTTGGAAAATTTTCAAGCATCATAGATTGCCCCAAGGGAAGCAAACCGCCCCCACCAAGACCTTGCAGAAATCTTGCAAGAACTATCGCAATCATTGATTTAGATATTGAACACAAAAATGAAGCCAAAGTAAAAACTATTACACAGATTATATAATATTTTTTTCTTCCGCAAACTCTTGACATAAAGCCTGCCAAAGGTATTGCAATACCGGAAGCTATAAGGTAACTTGTTAATACCCAAGTAGATTCATTTAAACTAACCGACATTGAGCCTGCAATATATGTAAGTGCAACATTAGAGATTGTTTCATCCAATACAAACATAAATAATGAAAGCATTATCGGAATAACACTGACCCATGGGTTTATACTCGGACGCCATTCTTGTTCCTGTGACATTTTGTCTCCTCGATAAGTATAAGCGTATATTATCGGGATGAATTTTAAAAATCAAGCAAAATTTTTAGAATTTTTGATATAATAATTTTGTGAAAAATTTTTTAAAAATTATAATAGTTAATATCTTATTAATTTTAGGGATATTTTTAGTGTATGATTGGGGTCTTGTCGCTTATAATCAATATAAGCCCTTGCCTGTCGATATCAATTTTGCACTTGCGCCTACATACAGATTTGAATCATATCTTCCTTATGACGAAGCAAAGCGTCCGATAGTTACAATGGGCTGTTCTTTTGTATATGGTGAAGCTATTAATGAAAATGAAACACTGGCATATAAATTACAACAATATACAAATCGAAAAACCTACAACTACGGCACTTCTGCCCACGGAATTCAGCATGTTTTATACAAATTAAAAAATTCGCCTGTCTTTACTCCCGAGTTAAATCCTGAATATATAGTGTATGTTTTCATTGGCGACCATTTGAAACGTATGTACACAAATTATTTTAGACTGTATGACAGGGCAAAGTATCTAAAATATGCCAAAGCTGAGGGGGGGGGGCTAAAGGAAGACTCATTTAATGTTGTTTTAGGAGATTATTTTAAAGTTACATATACAGGTAAAAAACTGAACGATTTTTTATACAAAATAAAACCCCAAGACCCGCAATTTGACCTATTTAAGCTGTATTTGAAGGAGATTAAAAATACACTTAATGAAAAATATCCTGATACAAAATTTGTTATCGTAGTTTATAACTCGGAAGAAAATTCAAGAACAGTCGGCTTAAAACCGTTTCATACAAACCGTTGGGATGAATTGGAAGATGAAGGTTTTATTGTAATAAACTTTGATTCCTTGGAATATGATTTTTTGAACAAACAGGAGTTTTTGGCAATAGATAGACAGCATCCCGCCCCTTTAGTTTGGGATATATTAGTGCCCATAATTTCAAAAAGACTTAATCTATTGTAAAAATTTATATACACCGAATAAAATTTCAATTATACTGTTATTGATATGAAAAAGTTTTTTATAGTTTTATTATCATTAATTGTTTTTGTTTCAATATATTTGTGCATTTCAAAACCTTCTATGCACAAAAAGGTTTCTTTTAGCGTTATTAACTATTTGATTAAATTTGATACAGATGGTTCAATGACTACAATTAAACAAACAACAACTACAAAAATCCAAAAAGAGGATAAATAATGAAAAAATTATTAATGTTTTTTGTATGTTTTTTATTGCTAATAAATTCCGCAATTGCGCAAGATAGCCTCTATACCTTGCAAAATGTCAAAAAGGAGTATATAAAGCCTTATATTGAAAATTCAATTTCATCTTCAAATTATACGTTAAGTAAAAAAGACCCTTATTATCTTGTTAATCCTTCAAATACAAATGATTATATTGCCATAATACTTCAACAAGCAGGAAATGACGTATTATTCTATTTTAATTCCAACAAAAATTCTAAACTCGATAAAAATATTTTAAAAGCTATGAAAAATGGCGGTATATCTTATTATTATACGGAAGATGATAATTATGCCAATGCTTTTGAAAAACAGGTGCAAAATATAGCTTCTAATACAGTGCAGACATATAATTTTGATGTTTGGAATAATACCATGCCTGCGATAGCGCTTAATAGTGAAGATGATGATACAACCTTAAAAGGACGTATAATACAGGTAGAAAAGGGTACAAACATTTCCGCTTATCTTCAAACGCCCATAAACACTGCAAATGCCCGGCAGGGGGATACGGTTAATGCTGTTTTAACCAATGATTTGGTGTTTAACGGATATGTAATTGCACAACAGGGAAGCCTTTTGTCAGGGACATTAAAAAAAGCGCAAAAAGCGAGCTATGGCTCAAGAAACGGCAGAGTTATAATAGATTTTAACTCCTTAACAACGCCTGACAATAAAACATATAAATTAACTTGTGAAGAAATAGATTTTTCGGTGACAAATGAAGGTAAATTATCAAACAGTGCAAAAAAAGTTGCAACCGGTGCTATAATTGGTGCATTGGGCGGTTTGTTAATCGGTGCTTTGTCTTCCGATAATTCAATAGGTAAGGCTGTTTTAATCGGTGCGGGTACCGGACTTGCAACAGGGGTTGTTACATCTGTTGCACAACGCGGGGTTGACGCTGAAATACCTGTTTATACAGAGTTAGATGTTAAATTAGCAAAGCCTTTTAAGGCGGTATTTTATTAAGGAGTAAAAATGAACAAAAGACTTATAATAATCGGTGTAATAATTCTGATTGCGTCAATAGTAATTAAACTGCTTTTTGTAGCACTGAAAAATATCAAAGTTGATGAATTTCATAAGTCTGCGATTATTTTTGTTCTTGATTCTTCCGCTTCCAATCAAAATATGCTTAATCAAGAAATTAAATATTTAAAATCTCTTTGTTCAATTCTTGATCCTGAAGATGAAATTAAAATTTTGAAGGTTTCAGAGGATTCTTATTTAATTTACGAAGGCACTCCCGCAGATTCTTCCGGAATAACAAAAGCTGTTTCTAAATTTACCCAATTGGAAAAAGACGCTTACGGTACGGCTTATGGTACAGCGTTAAAGAAGGCATTTTCACACTGTTTAACCATGAAAAAAGAAGGCTATAATCCTTCAATTGTTGTTATCGGCGATTTGGAAAACGAAGGAAAGGCGGAAGGGCAGATAAATTGGGACACATTACCCGAAAATGTAAAAAACGTGCAGCAGCATATTCCTGAGCTTGCAATGATGTTTGTATATGCACATCCTCAAAAACTCGATATGGTTAAAGAAAAATTAACACCTGTATTGGGTGAGAAAAAATTAGTTATAGCAAATGAAGAAAATACCGATAAATCACAAAGGCGCTTCTTGAGTGCAATTGGCAGATAGGAGAAAATAATGGGCTTTAGCATAATAACAAAACGTGGTGAAATTGATTTTTCAGATAAAGAACTTGTAACAATCGGTTCAAAAGAAGGTTTTGATGTAAAACTGGATGTTGATTTTGATTGTATGCTTACTTTGCAATATGATAAGCAGAAAAATAAGTGTATTATTTTAAATCAGCTTAACAATAAAAACTTTTTATTTAAAGGTGCAATTTTACCTCAAAGCATTGAAACAGATAAAGTTTTAAAAATCATGGTTCAAAACAGTGATGAATTTATCACCGTAAAAGTTGATGAAGCCTTAAATTATTCTAAAAGTGAGGCGCTAAATGAAAAAGACTTTAAGACTTTGTATGGTGAAAATGCTTCATCTAATCTTAAAATGAAAATTGAACAACAAAAAGATGAAATAGAAGCTGCGCGCATAGCAATTACAAAAGAAACATCTTTTCATATCAATGATTTAACTAAAAAAATAAATATAAATACTAATTCTACATTTACACTTCATATAGCGTTATTGTTTGCTTCTTTATTGTGCGCTTTTGGTGTTGCGAATTATTTAACGGGTTTGCCTTTAGAAGAAGCTCAAAATATTATTCAAATGCCTTTGAATTTAAAATTAATTTTAATGTATATGGTTATAATTTACGGCGTTGGTTTAAACTTAAAACAGGGTGTATATCTTTATTTGAAAAATAAGGACCAAAATATAAAGGGGCAGGAAAGTTTTATGATTATTACTTCATCAATTTTCTATGCTTCTATATACATAATAAATGTACTTTATTATATGACACCTAAAAGCATGAATATATTTGCGGTATTAATTTCTCTGTTCTTTATTTTGTGTGCGATAGCTCTTGCTTATGGGTGCGGGTATTTTAAATACAGCTCTATAGTTTTGCAAAATGAATTGTATAAATATGAATACAGACCCGACTTTGAACGTGTAATTAAAGAATATCAACGCTGGATAGAACATTATGTTAATAATTTAAGTTCCGTAAAAATAAGGAATTTAAAAGATAAACAATTTACAATTCAATTAAAATCAATAGGCGAGATAACTCTTGGTATTTTAACAGCACCCTTCTTAGCTTATGGTGTATCTAATACTTTGGCTATGTGCTTTCCTGAAGCTGCCGGCTGGATTAGGGTTTCGGGTTTAAGGTTCAGTCCGATATTTTTAGTTTTAGCTTCCGTTATGATTATATTTGCCTTTTTTGCATTTGCCTCTGCATTTACAAATATAAGAAAAATTCAAGCGTCAAATGTTTTGAAAAAAGACGGTTTTAGTAACTACTTAGAACATGGCGTGGAATTTTTAGGCTTGGAAGCCACAAGAAGATTAAACCTTGACAAAAATCGCTCATTAATAATAGGTTGTACAATTATATTTATTGAATTTTCCATGAATGTTTCTTATTTTATGCAGGAAATGGGCGGTGACCTCGGTGCTATGTTTTTAAGCGCATTAGCAGCCTTAGTTCCTACGGCAATTTTGATTGCGGAAACTTATATGCTAAGCAATAAAAACTTTGAAAATTCAGTTTGCGACAGTATTATTTCTAAACTGGATAAAGATTAATGTATAATTTGTTTTTTAGAATTTTAGCATTAATAGTAATATTATCAACAGTGTGCATTTTGGGAATAAAACCTAAAATGCACAGCAAGATATTTGTATATGACAGATCCTATTCCATAGTTGAAAATAATCCCCAAACAGAGCAAAATACCTACATTCCTCAAAAAGAACAAAAACAAACGGTTACACAAAAAATTGCAAATGAAATAAAAAAAGAAATCAAAAAAGAAAATAAAATAGTCCAAAATAATCAAACAAAAAAAGAAGCGCCTGTTAAAAAAGAAACAAAAAAGACTATAGTTCAAGAACCTAAAAAACAGATAACATCTTCAGAAAAAAAAGATAATAAAAAGGTAGAGCCTGTAAAAAAAGTTGAACAAAAGGTAATAAATTCAAAAAAAACCGTAGAAAAAACTGCTGAAGCCCCTAAAAGCATTACAGTACAGGAAAGAGAAGAAGAAATAGCCTGGAATATTTGGCGCTCGAACCTGCAAAATCAAATAATGCACGATACCAAACTTCCTTATGTTCCAAAAGGTACGGTATTCAAGTTTTCTTTTGAAGTAGATAAATATGGCAGAATTTCTTCCGTAAAAACTTGGTCACTAAATTCCAATTATACTCCTTATGCAATTCAATATATTGCACCTGTTATAAGAAGTTATCAAGGAAGGGAAATTTTAGATTTTCCAAAGGG
The DNA here is from genome assembly GCA_017475485.1 of Candidatus Gastranaerophilales bacterium. Classification (GTDB taxonomy): domain Bacteria; phylum Cyanobacteriota; class Vampirovibrionia; order Gastranaerophilales; family Gastranaerophilaceae; genus RUG14156. The sequence goes on from JAFVFO010000055.1 coordinate 17,554, forward strand.
AACTCAAAGATTGACAACAAAATTTGAAGGCGGTTGGAAAATAGCTGATACTGCTATTTATTCAACCCCTAACGACTATAATGATGTAGAAAGAATTAAAAAATAATGTATAAATGTTCTGAATGTTCAATGGAATATGAAATAAAGCCTGATTATTGCGATTGCGGTAATGATGTATTTATTGAAATAAAAAGTGATAAACCAAAAAATGAAATAAAAGAAAACTTATATTTTAAAAATAATCTTCCTTCTATAGTTTTTCTCGGGTTGTGTATTATTCTATCTTTTGCGATTTTATTTTTTGTAGGCAACCCTAAAGATGAACAGGTTAAAAAAGAAGACGTAAAAATTGAAACAAAAAAAGATATTCCCGATATTGATAAAATTTGGAATGATGAAAAGCCAAAAGAAGTCAAGCGAAATGAAAGTATAAAACAAGCCGTAATTGAGCCTTTGCCTATTAAAAAGCAACCGGAAATCAAAAATCAGCCTGTTGAAAAACCTAAAAAAGAAGTGCAGAAAAATATTTCTTTAAATAAAATACAAAACATTCAAAAACAAGCGCAAATTACAAAAAACCCTCAAACTGTCCAAAAACCGCAAGCAGTTCAAAAGCCTCAAATAACTCAAAAAACTCAACCGACTCAAACTTCAACAGCTCAGACTAACCCCATACAAACTAAAACGCAAAGTGCACCAATTGTTGTTGAAAAACCAAAACAAATAAACCCCGAGGAATTAAAGCAATACAAAAAAGCTCTTAGAAACAAGATTGCTTCAAATATTGATTTTTTAAGTGTTGCAGGGGACGGGAAATGTACACTTTCTTTTAATATTTCTCAATCAGGAGCTTTATTAAATAGAAAGTTTATAACTCAATCTCAAAACCTATCTTTAAATGACGCTGTATATAATGCAATGATGAAAGTGCCTTCTTTTAAAACACCACCCGAAGGTTATAAAAATGAAACAATGAAATTGAATGTTAAAATTACGGGCGGTAATTTTGAAGTGAGTTTAGAATAGTTTATTCTTCACTGTCGTTATAAAATTCATATTGCTGTGTTGCAGAAGATTCAACAGGTGTAGTAATGGATTCTTGTATAACATTTGAAAAATCGGATAAATTATGTAAGTTATAAATTTTTCCGCCTGTTTGATTAGCAAGGCAATTTAAACCGGAAAAACGACCTTGTACCAAAACTACATCTATGTGCACTTCGGGATGAGATTTTGCCAATTCTTTAGCATAAGCGCAAGGGTCACCTCCGCAGTTTTCACCGCCATCGGTAATAAGAATGATTTTTTTAGCTTGATTGGAAAACGCTCTAAAATCTTCTTCTACAGCTCTATCAAGAGCATATACCAAAGGTGTAGCGCCGCCTACAGAAACGCTGTTCATCCCTTTTAGAAGATTGTAAGAATTTGCCTTAACTACAGGCGCAACAGATTGTGTTGCGGCACAGTAGCCGTTGTGGTTTCCGACAGGGCTTTGTTTTGTTTGAACCGAATATTTGCCGTTTTTTTGTTTTACTATTTGTTTTACTTTCGCCAAAGTTGCATTTGTGTTTGGATTAGAGCCGTTTAAATCATGTCCGAATACGCGAAATCCTAAATTCACGCTTTCCGGAATTTGTGAAACGATTGCCGACATTGCATTTTTAGCTACTTCTATACAATTAGACATACTGCCGGAATAATCCATAACTATATCTATAGCACTAATTGAGGAAGTTTTTGCAGTCACCGAATTAATATATTGGCTTGCGGAATATACACTGTATGGGTTTTTAATTGCAGGCTGTACAACCTTGCCTTGGGTTTTAACGGTGCCGGATGTGTTAATTGTGTATTTTGCACCAAATACATAACCGTTTAAAATAAATGCCGATATTAAAGCTAAAAGTAAATATTTCTTCATAATAGAAATTAAAGCATTATTTTTTTTATTTTGCAAATTAAATTGTTAACATTTTGTAACATATTTTACCCTAAGCTAAATATTTCCGTAAAAATGCCGATAATAATGTTAAATAGGGTTGTAGGTAAGGTATGAACTTTAGTGAAATCAAAAGCGGTTTTATTGAATATTTAATTGATAAAGAATGTCAATCTTCAAACAAACAAAGGGAAGATATAATTGAAGATGACATAAATTTGTTCTCTCATTTATCGGATTTTAGAAAATATCTTGTTGAAAACAATATTGCCGATAGCTCAATATTTTCAAAAAGCCTTAAAGATATTGAAAATATGCGCTTTGTTGACGGAAAACTTGTTGAAACAGGGGAAAACTCACCTGATAGCGAAAATTTAATGCTTGATTTTTTGAATGATTTGTTTCAGGAAGAAGAAGTTGTTTCTTCATTAGATGAAGATGAAAGCGGAGATTTGGATATTAATGAAATTACCGGTTTTTTAACTGAAATTGATTCCGAACAAGACGGTGAAATATCGCTTGAAAATCTTGAAGAACCCGTTCAATGTATTTATATGCTGGGAACAATTTATGATGATGAGGATTCTTTGAAATATCTTGATTCCGATAATGACGGCGAAATCAGCCCTGAAGAAAAGGAAAAATTTGAAGCATTTGTTAAAGGTGATAAAGAAAATTTAACCCTTGAAGATTTGGAAAATACCTATGCTTCAATTAAAGACGGCAGTTTTCCCGTGGATGACTATAAGAATTTTTCTATAGATAAAGCTATAGCAGCTTCTGAAGATAAAAATGAAGCGCTTGATGATTTAGATACGCTCGATACATCTTCTCCTTCCGTATCTTCAGGCGGTGTTTCATCAGGCGGGGGAGTGTCGGGTTCTTATGGCGGAGGTGCGGCTGCAAGTGCTAATACTACGCCTGTTACGGCTTCTCAAACACCAACGGAAAACCTTGACCCGTTGGAAGGAAAAACGTCTGATGAGCTTCAACAAATGCGAGATAGTAAAGAATTAGATTTAAAAATCTCAAATAATGCACTTCAAGCAATTTTCTCCGGGGCTGATCCGGATGTAGCTCAACAGCAGGAAAAATGCGATAATGCTCAAAGTATTTATAAAACGATGCTTGAAGCGGATGATAATATTGATTCCGAATTAAAAGAGCAAGAAATGCAAGTTCTGTCAGGAATTTCTGACTATGAAACGCAGATTAATAATGCTAATTTGTCAATATGTAGATTAGGTGCGTTTATTGCTTCTCAAAAAGCTAAAATTGCACTTGATGAAACAAACCTTCAATCGCTTCAATCCGCTCTTTCGGCACTGCCCGCGCAAGGAAGTGATAAATATCCCGAAAATGAAAACAGAGCAAGCGCAATTGAGGCAAATAGGGCGGAATTAACTGCAAAAATTTCCCAAGCACAGGCAAAACTTGAAGAAGATAAGGCCAAGCTCAATGAGCCTCAAGAATCAGGCAGAAATGCTGAAGATGAGCTTTCTTATTTATCTCAAGAGCTTCCCAAAATGGAAAACGAATTGACCGGCCTGCAAGAGCAAAAAGAACTGCTTGAACATGGTGATAAGTCAAAAGGAATTAAAGGTATTTTAGATACTTGTTCTCCCGAAACAAAACTTGCTTTAGAAAATTATAATCAAATTAAAGATAATCTTGAAACTTTAAAAGAACAAAAGATTGAAAGTATTTCAAAAACTATTCAAACCCAAACATCCGAGCTTAATGAAATTGATAACAAAATTAAAGAAGTGTTGCCAAAAGAAACAAGCAAAAAATACGCACCCGAAAGTCCTTTGTTTGATAAGGATTTTAATATAACAATGAATTACGTTAATGACAGACCTTGTATGAATTACCTTCTGATAGGGCCTGAAAACCCCGATCCTAACGAAGAACTGCCTGTAATTGTATATTTACACGGAAGCGGTGAAGTAGGAAGCGGTGAAAACGGTATGTATCGTGTCCATGGGCCGGGCGGTTTCATTAATGATTTAGATTTAGAAAACTTTAACGGATATATAATTTGTCCGCATTTATCGGGTGAATATAATGCAGGGAGCTGGACAAACGGCGATGCCGAAAAATATCTGCGTGAAATGCTTGATGATTTCCAAAATACCCATGCTGTTGATTCGGATAAAATCGCGCTGACGGGCGCAAGTCTTGGCGGTGCGGGTGTGATTTATCAGGCTCAGCACATGAATGATGTTTTCTGTAAAGCAGTATCTATGAGCGGTTATCCTAATTCCGTAAGACCTCAAGATATAACTTCAATTCCGATTATCGGTATTGTGGGCGGTGCTGCAAACGGTGAAGACGGTACAAGTATTAATTATATGAAAAATAATTTCTCCTTGCAGGAAGGAAACGATTACACCCATGCGCAAAGCGGTGAATTGTATCAATTGCCGGCAGGTCATGCTTATGTTCCTAAAACGGCATTCGGAATGGACTCTAACGGAAACGGCTGTTCTGACTTAATTGAATGGCTTTTTGATTACGAACAATAGTAAATATGGTATAATGCTGTTTGTAAAATATAAGGATTTTAAAATGGCATTGTTACAAGTTATAAAAGGCGATATTACTAAGTTGAATGTTGATGCAATAGTTAATGCCGCTAAAAACAGTCTGCTCGGCGGGGGCGGGGTTGATGGAGCTATCCATAGAGCTGCCGGTATAGAATTACTTGAAGAATGTAAAACGCTTGGCGGGTGCGAAACCGGAAATGCAAAAATTACCAAAGGCTATAATCTGCCTGCGAAATACGTTATACATACCGTAGGCCCGATATGGCATGGCGGTATGGATAATGAAGCACAAAAACTTGCCTCATGCTATAAAACCTCTTTGAAACTGGCTGTGGAAAATAATGTTAAAACCATTGCTTTTCCTGCGATATCTTGCGGTGCGTATGGTTATCCGATAGATAAAGCATGTGAAATTGCATTTAACACTGTTGTTGATTTTGTAAAAAGTAGTGATACTATAGAAAAAGTAATTTTTACCGATATTAATGATTATGTTATTAATATTTATAATGAGCTTTTAAAAAATTATGTATAAATATCGATATATTGCGCTTTGCTCGTAGAATTTAAAAAGTCGTGCTGAGAGGTTTCCCCGAAACGCAATAAAAAAACCACTCTTGTTTGAGTGGCTTTAATGGTGGGCGTTGAGAGGCTCGAACTCCCGACATCTTCCTTGTAAGGGAAGCGCTCTACCAACTGAGCTAAACGCCCAAGCATACTCCATCTTTCTTAGGTTGCTGCTTTCGCAACAGGGAGCTAAACGCTTGAACTCTTTAATAATATAATATCAACAAAATTTGTCAAGCTAAATTTTATTATACTATTTCAAGTTCTTGCTGGTTTTTGAATTGCATATTATAAAGAGCTTTGTATTTCCCGTTTTCAATTCTAAGCAATTCTTCATGTGTTCCTTCTTCTGCGATGTTTCCGTTTTCAATAAAGATAATCTTATCTGCATTGAAAATAGTTGATAGTCTGTGTGCTATAACAAAAACGGTTTTATTTTTCATTAAGTTATCAAGCGCTTTTTGTACAATTTTTTCTGATTTATTATCAAGCGCGGATGTAGCTTCATCCAATACAACAATAGGTGCGTCTTTAATCATTGCGCGTGCAATAGCCAGTCTTTGACGCTGTCCGCCGGAAAGGGATGAGCCATTTTCGCCAATTTGCGTGTCAAGCCCTAATTCTAATGAATCGACAAATTCATCTAAATGAGAAGCCTTAATCACTTTGTTAATTTCTTCCAATGTGGCATTTTTTTTGCCGACTAAGATATTTTCTTTGATTGTGCCTCTGAATAAAAAGTTATTTTGAAATACCTCTGAAACGGAATTTCTAAGGCTATTAAGAGAATACTCCCTTATATCTATTCCGTCATACAAAATGTTGCCTTTATCAATATCATAAAATCTTGGAATCAGATTAACAATTGTAGATTTGCCGCCGCCTGAGTTTCCGACAAAAGCAATAGTTTGACCGCGTTTTGCGCTGAAAGAAATGTTGTGTAATATTTCCGTACCTTCATTATATGAAAATGTTATATTTTTAAATTCAATGCTATCAGGTGCTTTTGTAATTTCGTGTTTTCCTTTATCGGCTATTCTTGAATCTAAGTCAAATAAATCAAATACACGATTTAAGGCTACAAAAACACTTTGAATGCCTGTTAAATCCTGTCCGAGTGTTTTGATTGGCTTATATAACAATAAAAGTGATGTTATAAAACTTGCAAAACTGCCTGTTGTAAGGTTTCCTGTTTTGATTAATTCATTTCCGACATACATAACAATTGCTATGCCGATACTTGCTATTATATACATTATCGGGGATAACCAGCCGGTTCTTTTTGTTAAAGACATTTGCAGGGTGAAGGTTTCTCTGATTAAATTTTTGATTTTTGTAAACTCATCTTCCTGTAAGTTGTAACCTGCTACAACCTTGTTGCCTGAGTATGTTTCGTTGTATGCGGTTGTGATGTTACCGCCTACTACGGTTGTTTTGTTTGAAACTTCTTTAATTTTTTTTCTTAAAATTGCCATTGGCATAAATGCGCAAATTAAAACAATTACGCCAACCAAGGCAAGCTGCCATGAATTATAAATTAAAACACCGATTAGCCCCAGTGCGCTTGTAAAAGAGGTTATCAGGTTCTTTATGCTTCCTATTAATTGACTGCTTGCATAGCTGGGGTCTGATAAAAACCTTGAAATTACAAGCCCTGAAGCATTTTCATCAAAGAATTTAGAATCAAGATAAATGAGCTTTTTAAATAAATCAATTTTAACGGAATTTGAAATTGTTAAGCTGACCCAGTCTGATAAATATGTATTAATATACCTGAGTGCGCCTTGAATTCCTGCAAAAATAACTATCCCGGGCGGAATGATAAAGGCCAGAAAATCCCTTGTAAGAGTAATGCCATGATAAACCATTTCATTTCCGTTAACCACAACGTCGATATATGGTTTCAAGGCTAATGCCGTAACCCCGTCTAATAATCCGAGCGGAACAGCCAATAAAAAACCTAAGATTATTCTGAATAATACAGGTTTAATATATGGAAAAATTCGTTTCAATAAATAAGAATACTGAAATGCCTTATCAGTTTTTATATTATCTAATCTCATTCTAAAATCCTAAAATCCTCTTTTACAACACATTATCACACAAAAAAAATTAAATGCTATAATTTAAACAATGAACGACGATATTATAAGAGAATATTATCTTATTATAAAAAATAAAATTTCATCCATGAACTTCAATTCTGCAATTGCAAGTGCGGATAAACTTTTAGCGTACGCGCCTTCGGATTCGCAAGGTTATTATTACAAGGGTGTTTGCAATTTTGCGCTTGAAAAATTAGAAGAAGCCGAAGATGCGTATAAAAAAGCACTCCTGCTTAATTCAATTCATGCGAAGGCGTATTTTAACCTCGGGGTTGTTTATTATATGATGAATGATTATGATAATGCGCTTATAAATATCGGCAAATCTTTAATTGTTTTTTCAAAACAAAGAGAACTCGATTCCAAAAAACGCTGTATTGAAGCGTTGAACTTTATTCAGACAGAAAGAAAGACATTTAATTGAAATTTGTAGTTTTAATATTTTTAATAACTTTTATTTTTCTTGGTATGAAATATTTTGAACTGAGAAAAAATGCGCTTGATTTAAAAAAATACCTTATAAATTATCTTAATATTTTAACTTCCGCAAGATATGGCAACTTAAATGCTAAGGCCGATAAGGGCTTTGATAATATCACAAAGCAATTATCCCAAATCGCCAATGCGCTTTTAGAAAGTATTAGGGATAGGGACAGTATGATTAATGAATATATTGAGCGAGAAAAACAAAGCCAGAATTTAAAGCAGGATTTTATTTCGACCTTGGCACATGATTTTAAAGTGCCGATTATAGCGCAAGATAATACTTATGATATGCTTTTGAACAACAGTTTTGGCGAATTAAGCGAAACGCAGATTGATGTTATTAAAAATTTAAAAATATCAAATAATGACCTTAGAAACCTTGTTATTGACCTTTTAGACGCGCACAAACTTGAAACTTGCGATTTTGAATTAAATAAAGAAAAAACAAATCTGGATGAATTGATTAAAGAAGTAATTGAACAAAATAAATGTGTGCTTTCCGTTAAAAATAAAGAAATAATTTATAAAGGTGAAAAAATTATCGCAAATGTTGATGCCTTTTTAATTAAAAGATTGTTAAATAATCTTATTTCTAATGCAATATTTTATGGAAAAAGTTCTAAAAATATTTACATAGATTTGGAAAGAAATAAAAAAGAAATTGTAATTTCGGTTACTGATGAAGGAGATGGAATCCATGAAGACATTAATAAAGTTTTCAAAAAATATTACACCGCTTCTAAAAAGTATTCAAATATCGGAATTGGGCTGGGGTTGTACATTGCAAATAAAATTGTATCAGCACACAAAGGCACAATTAATGCGGCAAATAAAGAAGGCATGGGTGCATGCTTTAGCGTGAAACTCCCTGCTTGATTTTTTAAAAAAGTAGTGTAAAATATTTTAGTTATCATTGATAAGGATATGTTAATGGCTACGAAGATAAAAGATAACGTATTATCTTTTTTGCAAGATAAAACAGATGAATATAATTCAAGAATAGCACTTGGTATGAGAAGTAAATACGGCTGGTCGGAGTTTACTTATCAAGGGCTCAGCTCCATGTCTAAAAACATTGCAGGATATTTAATTTATAACCTTGAGGTTAAAAAGGAAGAACATGTTGCAATATTATCCGAATCAAGAATTGAATTCGGCGCTGCGTTTTTTGCTTCCGTTATTGCAGGTACAACTTTTATTCCGCTGGATATCAAATTAACAGAGCATGAACTTATTTCTATAATGTCTAATTGTAATCCTACTACTGTATTTGTATCTAATAATTATTTAAGCACTATATTAAAAATTAAAGAAACAATTACATCTATTAAAAATATAATTTTGCTTGATGATACACATGAGCGTTCAAATTACGTCAGCATCTATAACCTTCCGAATGACAACCCCAAACCGAAGTTTCGTCAAAGAAGTTTGAATTCTACCGCTTTAATAATTTATACTTCCGGCACAACAGGTAAACCCAAAGGAGTTCAAACAACATTCAAAAACATTCTGGCTCAAATCAAAGATATTAAAATTGAAATGAACAGAATTTTTAAAGACGGTAAGCATATAAATGTAATGTCTATTTTGCCTATGAATCATTTATTTGAATTCAGTGCAAGTTTTTCAACATTTTTATCCTTGGGCTATTCAATATACTATGCAAAATCGCTTCGCCCAAAAGATGTTTTAAGCGTTATGAAGGATAAGCAGGTTTCGTTTATGTGCACAGTTCCAAGTTTCTTTAAAATGCTTAAAATGCAATTTGAAGCTGACGTTGCAAAGAAAAGTAAATTTAAAAGATTTTTGTATGATATAAAATTCCATTACATTGCAAAATTTTTGCCGTTTATGCCTTTGAAAAAAATCATGTTTAGAGATATTCACATGGAATTTGGTAATAAATTTTACGGATTTTTATCAGGCGGTGCTCCGCTTGACCTTGATATGGCAAAATACTTTAACCGTATAGGTATTAAGGTTCATCAAGGCTACGGCCTATCCGAAGCAAGCCCTGTTGTAACTTACGGACTCAGGAGAGGTGTTGATATTAAATCTGTCGGCACTTTATTATCGAGTTTTGAAGCAAAAATTGACCCTGAAACAGGTGAACTTTTGGTTAAAGGCCCTGCTGTTATGAAAGGATATTATAAGCAGGAAGAACTCACGCGTGAAGTAATCGATGAAGACGGCTGGCTTCATACAGGAGATGTTGCGCGAATAGACAAAAAGGGTCAGGTTTATATTACGGGAAGAATTAAAAACATGATTGTTCTTCCGGGCGGTAAAAAAGTTTTCCCCGAAGAGATTGAATCAGTTATGGATGAAAGCGATTTAATTAAAGAAGCATGCGCACTTTCCGCTAAAAAACAATCAGGCGGTAAAAAAGGCACGGAAGAAGTTACAATTGTTGTAGTTCCTAAAGATGACTTATATGAAAAATATGATGATGAAACAGTTAAAAAACTTTTAATCAATGAAGTTAAAACTTTAAGTCAAAAGCTAAGCCAGTTCAAAAGGCCTACAAATATTATTATTTCAAAAGATGAGCTTCCGAAAACCGCTACAAAAAAAGTTAAAAGAAAAGAAGTTCAACAATTGGTATGTTCATTATAGAATATGCGGGAAGAAAACGAAAGAATACAACAGTTTATCAGCGAATATGTAAGCTATTTGGAAATTGAGCGCGGATTATCCGTGAATACTATTTCGGCTTATGAGGTTGATTTATTGTCTTTTTTTGATTTTTTAAATCCTGAGGATTTGAGTGAAATTACAAGAAAAGATTTTTCTAACTTTATTAAATTCCTTGCAAGAAAAGAGCTTTCGCCTTCGACAATTACAAGGAAAATAGCTTCCATAAAAGGTTTTTTCAGGTTTTTATCTTTTAAAAGATATATTAAAGATAACCCTTCAATTTCTCTGAATTCTCCAAAAATACCCAAAAGATTGCCTAAAGTATTAAGTGTATCTGAAATTGATAAAATGCTAAAACAAGATTTGGATATAAAAGAACAAGCTATAATGGAGTTATTATATTCAGCAGGCATAAGGGTATCTGAGCTTGTAAATTTAGATATAAAAAATATTGATTTAGCACAATTTTCAATAAAGGTTTTTGGTAAAGGTTCTAAAGAAAGGCTTGTTCCTGTAAATAAAAAATGTGTTGAAATTATAAAAAAATATCTAAAAAAAAGAAAAATTACGGCACTGAAATATAATTCAAAAGATAATCTTTTTTTAACGGATAACGGTAAACCCATTACGCGACAGGCGGTATATAGAATTATCAGAAAACAAGGAGAGCTTTTAAATAAGTCAGTTTCTCCACACACAATGCGCCACAGTTTTGCAACGCACTTGTTGGAAAATGGTGCGGATTTAAGAGTTGTACAGGAATTATTAGGCCATGCCAGCATTGTAACTACCCAGTTATATACCCATATTTCAAAAAAAGCACTTCGCGATGTTTATTTTTCAATTAATAAATAGCTTTTAAAATTTTTGAAGTGTTAAAATTAAGTTATGAATAATATTGATTGGCAAAAAGAAGATTTAAACTATATTTGGCACCCATGTTCTCAAATGAAGGATTATGAGGAATTACCGCCTATTATAATTGATAGAGGTGAAGGTATAAACCTGTATGACATTGAAGGAAATTGTTATAAAGATGTTATATCAAGCTGGTGGTGTAATTTGTTGGGGCATTGTAACCCTGTAATTTCAAAGCGATTAAAAGAGCAGGCAGATAAACTTGAGCATGTTATTTTTGCCAATTTTTCACATAAACCGATAATCGAACTTTGTATGAGATTATCTAAAATTATGCCAAAAGGAATAACTAAGTTTAATTTTGCAGATAACGGTTCATCGGCCATTGAAATGAGCTTAAAATTAAGTTTCCAATATTATCAACAAACGGGTAAACCTGAAAAAACCCGCTTTATGGCCCTGACAGACGCATACCATGGTGAAACAATTTCGGCGCTATCCGTAGGAGATTGCGATTTATATACAAAAATATATAAGCCGATTTTAATGGATGTAATAAGAATAAAAGCACCTGATTGCTTTCGCTGTCCTTACGGTAAAAAACGCGATAATTGCGATTGTCCTTGTTTTGAAGATTGCGAACGTCAATTTGAAAAATACGGAGATAAAACTGCTGCTTTTATAGCTGAACCCTTACTGCAAGGTTCTGCGGGCATGAAAATATATCCTGCCTTATATTTAAAGAAATTGCGCAAAATATGTGATAAATATGATGTTCATTTAATTTTAGATGAAATTGCAACGGGTTTTTTAAGAACAGGAAAAATGTTTGCTTGCGATAATGCTTTAATCAGCCCCGATATAATGTGTATTTCAAAGGGTTTGACCGGCGGATATATGCCAATGAGTGCTGTTTGTATGACAGATAAAATTTATAATGCTTTTTATGATGAATATAATACATATAAAGCCTTTATGCACTCTCATACTTATGCGGGAAACCCGCTCGGGGCATCTTGTGCGCTCGGTGTTTTAGATATTCTTGAAGCAGGCGAAATTCAAAAACATTTAGATACTGTTACACCTTATTTCAATAATTTAATTAAAGAAAAGTTTTTAAATATGGATAATGTGGGTGAAGTTCGCCAATTAGGTTTAATTAATGCAATAGAACTTGTAAAAAATAAAGAAGCTAAAACACCTTTTAATTCTAAAATGCGTCTTGGCTATCAAATATATAAAAAAGCCTTGAAAAAAGGTGTTTTATTGCGCCCGCTGGGAGATGTAATATATTTTAATCCCCCTTTAATTATTGATAAACCGGATATGGATTATGTTGTAAATACGGCTTATGAATGTGCAAATGAAGCATTAAAGGAAATCAACTAGGTCGTTGGCATTTTTAATATTATTTTCAATAATTATATCGGATGTTGTTTTTCTTTTTTTGATAAGATTTAAAATAGAACCCAGATATATGCGTTCTTTAGAATGAAGGTTTTTAGAAGAAAACTTAAAGATTTTTTCTATTATTTCCCAAGCACTCATATTGCCTATTTCAAAATCTAAACCATAACAAGATGAAAGAGTGAAATATTCATCTGTTTTGTTAATATTTAACATGGAAAGTTCCTTTAATAAGGAATTAATATCCCCAAGGCAAATGCCTTTATATAATGCGCATAAAGAAAGCGCAAAACTAAGGGTATTAGAGTCATGGTTTCTTATTTCTATATAATTTTTTAACCGCACATCAGGAAAGCAAAGACTTTGATGAGTAATATAATCGTTATATTCTGCCTTATAGCCTTTGTATCCTGATTTTAAAAATTCCTTAAAGGTGATTTCGCCTTTTATGGGGATATATTCATTATCTCTTTCTATGAAAACCATTGGTACATCAAGTATTTCATTAATATAGTTTTTAAAGAGATTTCTTTTTTTGAACAATTTTTTATGAAAAATATTTTTATAAAATAAATTACACCTATCTTTGCCTGTATAGCGCCATACTTGGCTTCTTTGGGATTTATTTTCTTTAAGGGTGTTATTTTCAATCGGGCTGTTAGCGCATAAACCTGAAATAAAAGGCATTATTAAATTAAATAGTTTTAATTTAATATAAGCGTCTTCTTTGTTTTTGTAATCTACGTTAATTTGAATGCCTGCGCTTTGGCGCATCATTTTCGGACAAAGTTCACCTTTAGAACAATACGGCAGATATTCATTCATAATTTTATATCGTCTTTTGTTTAAAATAGTGATTTCATCAGCGTTTGATTTGGGTGTAATTCCGTACCCCAAAAAAATTACATCATAAATTGAAGCGATTTTATCAAGTAAATCTATAATTTTGCTTGCTTCCAAATCTATTTTTATAATATCTTTTTGCGCACAAAGACTGATTTCAAGCTGACACCCCGGTTCAAGAGATATTGTTGTACCCTTTTTATTATCTGCACCGATTATTGTATCTTCATCATAAATTAATTCCCAGCCTTCAATTGAAGCAAAATGTTCAATTATTTTGCCTAATTTTTCGTAGCTTGCACTGTTAAGAGTTTTTTTATCAAGAGAAATTCTTTCATATTCAAGCCCGACTTTTGTATCTGTTTTAGAACCTTGAAGGTAAAATTTTTCAATATCGTCTGTGGATAATGGTTTTTTTGCTATTTTTATATTTGTTTTGCCGGTTTCTTTAATCAATAAATTCTGCATATTCAAATATTAACATAAATAATAATTAAATAATTAATCTCATGGCTTATCTTTTAATGGTAAAATGTTTTTATGGATAACTTAAATTATATTCTCAGGGCAAAAAAATTTAGGGCAAAGAAATCTTTGGGACAGAATTTTTTAATAGATTCCGATACTATTGATTTTATTTCCTCATGTGCAAAGGAAGATGATGAAATATTAGAAATAGGCGCAGGGCTTGGCTTTGTAACGCAAGAGCTTGTTAAGATTGCAAAAAATGTTGTGGCGCTTGAGATTGATAAATCTGCAATTAATGTTTTAAATAAAAATTTGTCATCTTACGATAATTTTAAATTAATTGAAGCGGATATTTTGAAAACAAAAATTAACGATTTGCCGTTTTCGGATGATAAAATTAAAGTAATAGCAAATATCCCTTATTATATTACAAGCCCAATTTTGTTGCATTTATTGGGCGAAATAGATGATTTAAACAACGAAAACAGAATAAGAATTAAAGAACTTGTTTTAATGGTGCAATTAGAAGTTGCGCGCAGAATTTGCGCTGATGAAAATTCTCAAAATAAAGAATACGGCCAGCTTTCAATATTATCTCAAATGTATTGTGACTGTGAAATTGTTAAAATTGTTCCTAAAAAATGTTTTCTGCCTTCCCCTAAAGTTGATAGCGCAATTGTTAGATTTAGTGTTAAAGATGAACCTAAAGTTGAAATAACGCGTTTATTGAAAAGAACAGTTAAGGCAATATTTAACCAAAGAAGAAAAAACATAAAAAACTCTTTGTTAAATGCCGGTTTTTTAGGGGTAAATGAAGCACTTCTTAAGGTTAATATAGAGCCAAACAGTCGAGGTGAAAAATTATCGGTAGAAAAAATACAAGAACTTTCAAAAGCATTAGAGGAATTTAATTAAATGGAAAAAATAATTAAAGTAGAATGTCCTGCAAAAATTAATTTGGATTTAAGGGTTTTTCCGAGGGATAATTCGGGTTTTCATCCTATAAAAAGTATTATGCAGACAATCAGTCTTTTTGATTATTTAACAATAAAATTATCCGAAGGAGATGAAATTCTGCTTTCAGGCACAAGTGATGAAATTCCATATAATGAAAAAAATTTGTGTTATAAAGCGGTAAAATTATTTTTAGAAAATATTAATAAAAAATTTAAGGTTGAAATTTTTATTGAAAAAAATATTCCGGTTGAAGCGGGTCTTGCAGGCGGCTCTACAGACGGCGCTGGGGTTTTGTTCGGTTTAAATAATTTGCTTGATAATATTATAAAAAAAGAAGATATTCAAACAATGGCTTCAAAACTTGGTTCTGATTTGAATTTTTGTCTTTTGGGCGGTACAAAACTTTGTCAGGGCAAGGGTGATGATATAAAAGATATGCCTTTTTACGATTTTAAATTATCTTTAGTTAAGCCTAAAAATCTTAAAATTTCGACAAAAGATGCTTATATGGCGTTTGATACTTTAGATAGAGAATCAAATATGAGAAACGATTTAGAATTTGCACTTCTTGATAAATATGAAGAACTGCAGTTTTTGAATTCCATGGGAATGCAAATGTCAGGCTCGGGCCCGACATTTTTCCTGCGTGATAAAAATATAGATTTTGAGATAGACGAAAACAAATACCTTGTTATAAATAACTTAAATTCCGTTAATCATGGTGTAAGGGAAGTTTAAAATTATTTCCTTTTGACTGCGGATTTAATTGTTCTGACGGTTGCTTTTGAAGTGTTTTTAACAGGTGTGACAACTTTATCAACGCTTGTTGATATGCCTGTACCTATAGGTATAATAACTTTTTCATTTGTCCACTGTGCACTGTTTGATATTTGGTCAATACTCCAAGCGACACTGTTTTTTATCGGTGTAATTACAAATTTAGTACCTTTGGCTATTCCTTTACCTGAGGGAATAATTACATAATTTAATGTTTTGTCCGCTACATAGTTAAGCGGTGTATAAGTATATATAAAGCCATATATAGTGCCTTTTAGAATGGGTATAAATACATAATCAACACTTTTTTGTGCAACAAATTCCGTTCCTTCCATTATCATATTGCCTACATATTCACTGCCTTTTACCATAGGCGAAAATACATATTTGACGCTATTTTTGGCAATTAATTCACTTGAATCCACAAGGAAATCAACCATGTATTCGCTTCCTTTTGCAATAGGAATTACTATATAATCATATCCTTTTTCTGCGCCTAAAAACATTGCACGGCTTACGGGGATTATGACATAATTGTAAGAAAGTTCCGCACCGTCGGATAAAACCTTATACATTGGGCTTATAGCATAGTCGTAAGTATATTCTAAGGATTTGCCCATGCCTTTAAACATAGGAACAAACGCATAGTTAAATGTATAATCAGCCATTTTATCAAGTGCTGCAAAAGTATAATCGCTTGCCGTTAAAAGGCCTTCCATAACAGGGGAAATGGTGTATCTGTATCCAAGTTCCATGCCTTGAAAAGTTTTTTCAAACATCCAACCCAAACTGTTTGCAACGGGAGAAGCTATATGTTCGCTTGACCAATCAACAGCACCGCCTATTGCGTCCATTCCCATATATACGGGTGCAATAGCTCCGCCGATTGCCCAGCCTACAGGTGTTAATGCCTTGTCAAGTACACCTTCGTCATCTTGCGCAAAAGTTACGGATGTGTTAGCTAGCAATAGTAAAAATAATATTGATAACAAAAATTTTTTCACGTTTATACCCTCTTTTTATTTAATAATATTATGCCGAAGGGTATATTGTAATCATTTGTATAGTTTAGAATTATTTTAATTCATCAATAATTTCATATTTTGAACTTTTAAAAATATCTTTTATGAAATCGAATTTATCTAATGAAGTGTTAATTTTATTAAGATTTTCTTTTAAATGAATGTAATTTTTAAAATTCAAAGCTATTGAATTTTTATTATTTTTTAAAATAGCACTTGTTTTGGTATTTTTTGCAAGTTTTTTAGCTTGTACTATAAATGGGTTTCTTGCAACGGTTTTACCTATTTCATACCATGAATTATCTTTTGAATTGTTATCAATTAATAAAAGATGACTTGTTTCGTCAATTATATCTTCATTTATTAATTTTTTTAACATTTCAATAATTTTATCTGCCGTTAATTTAATATCTTTTTCTTTGTTTTTACAAGTTAAAACTACGGTAATTTGCGAATATCTAGACATTTTTTATCCTTTCAATATAAATATTAGCATAAATAAAGGAATTTAATAATTTGAAAACATGATATAATAACCTTTATTTAGACAATTTAGAGGAATTTATATGTTACAATCTGTGCCGTCAGCTATTAAAAATGCGTTTCGCGGAAGTTTTATAAAAAAAGTATGTAATTATTTGCATGATTGCGTCAGGGAAGAAGTTAAATCTTCAACTTTCAGAAATTTAAAAGGTGATAAAGAAAACAAATGGTTATTTTTAGAAGGCGATGAGCAGGTTTTTTCTAATTTTGATACACCGCATTTGCTGAACGGTTCAGACAGTTATTTAACCGAACTCATGATTCAATCCGAAATGAATCAAAAAGAAAAATATCTTATATACGGATTTTTATTTTTGGTTGGTAAAAATACCAAAACAAGAAAAAATAATGAATTTTTAACTCCTATTTTGTACGCTCCTGCAAAGTTAGAGCGCGAAGGGGTTAATATAAAGTTATCTGTTTTAGAAGATACTTTATCATTAAATACAGGCGCAATTGCGCAGTTAATTCAGCGCGAAGATGAGCAGGAAACTGACGCTATGCTTGAAGGCTTATTAAATGTTGTGCCTGAATTGCCTTTGAAGGAAGAAGACTTAAATATATTTTTAACTACCTTAAAATCTTTAGTTCCCGATGTTGAAATTATGCTTAATATCGGTGCTACGGCTGATATAAAACAAACCGATGATGAATTTTATAACAAAGAAGCAGCCATAGAAGATATTGAAGCGGGGAATATTGATTTTGATTCGATTGAAAACCTGCAAAATGCACCGAAGGTTAAGGTTGAAAAACTTGTATTAGAACGTACCCAGGCTGTTATTTTAACAACTCGTCCGAGTGTGACTGCGGGGGTATTGCATGAATTAACACAAATTTCCGAAAAACCTTCAGGCACAATAAGAGAAACCGTTTTAAACGTTATAAATCAAGAATTTTTGGAATCTTCGGGACAAACCGAGGTAAAATTAGAGGACACTGATATTAAAAATGTTTTTCCTGTTACACCTTTGAGTTTATCTGATTCTCAGGAAGATGTTATTAAAAAAATAGAAGAAAGCGACTTTTTAGCTGTATATGGCCCGCCCGGTACCGGCAAAAGCCAAACTATTGTTAATGTTTGCGCGCATTTAATTGCAACAGGCAGAACTGTTTTAGTTGCTTCAAAAATGGATAAAGCGGTTGATGTTGTAGCGGAAAGATTGAATGAATTAAATGCTCCCTATCTTGCGCTTCGTGCAGGTAGAGCAAATTATCAAAGGCAGTTAAACAACGAATTACAGGAATTATTATCTAATAAGGTTGAATTAAATTCCGGCTTTGATTCTAATATGACCGCTGATACGTCTGATATGAAAGAACTTTTAAAAGATATAAAACGTCTTGAAGATTCGGCTTTATCAATTTTAGATTTAGAAAAAAAATATACCATGCTTTATGATGAATTTGAAGATTCAAAAAGTGCCATATCAGGTTTTAGTTTACTTGTTGAAAAATACAGATATCAGGAATTGGAAAATGCCAGAAAGATTTTTTCGACAATCGAAGAACTTGAAGAAAAATATAAGAAAAATATTTTTGATAAAATTAAGCTATTCTTTGATTACAGAAAATTAAAAAAAATATTAAAATTGCAAAAAACTCTAAATGAAGATATCCTAAAACGCCTGCCCTATGAATTAAATATTGCACTTGAAGAAGCGCAGCTTAGTAAAATTGAAGATGAAATTCATTCAAAAGGCAATTTACATCAAATTTTAAGAAGAATAAAAAACCTTAAATCGAAGCAAAAGAAATTGGCTGTTGATATTTTAAGAAATAAAAGAAGAACAGCCTTGAAAAATATTTTGTGCGACGCGCAAAAAAGAAGAAGACTCATGGTGCATGCCAAATCCTTGATTTCAAGAAAGGCAAATCTTCAAAACAGATTACTCGAAAAGGAAGATTTTAAACCGTTGTTGTCTGCTTTTCCCTGCTGGTGCACAACAACTTACGCTATATCTAATTCAATCCCCTTGAAGCCTGCTATGTTTGATGTTGTAATTATTGATGAAGCAAGCCAATGTGATATAGCATCTTGTATTCCTGTTTTATACAGGGCAAGAAAAGCAATCATAGTCGGTGATGACAAACAATTACCGCATTTATCTTTTCTTGAAAAAGCAAAAGAACAAAGTTTCTTATCTCAATATAATATTGATGAAAGATATCAATTAATGTGGAGATATCGTGATAATTCAATGTTTGACCTTGCTAATTATTATTCAACTAATCCTGTATTGTTAGATGAACATTTTCGCTCGCCTGCGCCTATAATTCAATTTTCAAGCAACGAGTTTTACGGCGGAAAAATTAAAATTATGAGTCCTAATTTTAATGACGGCAATATAATTCAATTGAAAATTGTTCGTGACGGCAAGGTTGATCATGACGCTACAAGAAATGTAGCAGAATGCGAAGAAGTTGTAAGAACAATTCAAGAACTTATTATGAATGATAAAGATTCAAAAACCCCTGTTTCAATTGGTGTAATATCGCCATTTAGAGCGCAAGTTGACCTTATCAAGAAAGCCATTTTAAGAGTTTTTGATAACGAAACAATTGCACGTCATAGGCTTGATTGCGGTACAGCGCATACTTATCAGGGTGATGAGAGAGATATAATGCTTTTGAGCTGGACATTTGCACCGAATTCGCATGCGCAGAGTTTAATTTTTGCCCAAAAGCCAAATCTTTTTAACGTGGCAATTACTCGCGCCCGCCATAAGCTAATCAATTTTATTTCAAGAGATATTAACGAGCTTCCGCAAGGTTTATTAAGAGATTATCTTGAATATGTAAAAAAGATTAATTCTAAACCGCCTCAAGATATGTTTAAAAATGATTTTGAGCATGTTGTATTTGACGCGCTAAAGGAAGAATTTCCGAGCCTGGAAGATAAAATCAAGGCAGGTGTTGAAATAGGTTCCGTTTCAACAGATATTATGATTGATAAAACAATTGTTGAAATAGATGGCGTTGAAGATAATATTCCGCCTAAATATAATGATATGAAAAAACAGGCAATTATGGAGCGTTCCGGTTTTAACGTTATGAGAATTACAAAACGCGAATGGGATATTTCAAAATCAGCCTGCTTAGATAGAATAAGACAATTTATTTCATGCTAAAATAATTCTATGAACGAACACTATATTGCCTTGGAATTTGATAAGGTTTTATTAAATCTTTCAAAATATGCTTCCTCTAAATTATCGAGTGAAGCATGTTTGAATTTGGAAGTATTAAATAACAAAGAAAAAATAGAATACGAGTTATCTTTAGTTGATAGTGCAAAAAAATTGCTTGATGATAATAAGCCTCTTGTAATTGATGATATATCAGATATTAAAGAAATTTTTAAACAAAGTCATTTTTTAGCTGATGAAATTGTTGAATTGGCGCATAATTTAAGAAATGCACGTTTAGCCAGAAATTTTATCTTATCAAATGAATATCAAAATTTAATTGCAATTTCAAATAATTTTTATACAAATAAAGAACTTGAAGATGAAGTTTTTTCTGTTTTTGATAATGAATTGAATTTGCTGGATTGCGCTTCCGATACCTTAAAATCTCTCAGGGCTTCCTATCGTGATAATAAGGATAACCTTAAAACCGCCATTAATAACCTGCTTCAAAATAACAGTTTTTTGGAAAATCTGCAAGATACGGTTGTTTCAACGCGTGAAGACAGACCCGTTTTTCAGGTAAAAGCCAGCTGTAAAAACAAGGTGCAAGGTATCGTGCATGACGTTTCTCAAACGAATTTAACTTATTTTATAGAACCGAGTGTATTAGTGCCGTTATCAAACAAACTGCGCCAAATTGAAATTGAAATACAAGCCGAAATTTCAAGAATTTTAGGGGTTTTATCCGAAAAATTTAAAAAGATTTATAATGAATTATTGCTAAACCAAGAAATTTTAATCAGATTAGATTGTATTTTTGCCCGTGCAAAGTATTCTATACATTTACATGGGGTGAGCGCTGATATTACGGATGAAAAAATAATCGATATTCAAAAAATGCGTCATCCGCTTTTGGTTGAAATTAAAGAAGATGTTATCGAAAATGATTTCACATTAGGCAAAGATTATTCATGCCTTTTAATAACAGGTTCAAATACGGGCGGTAAAACGGTTGCCCTGAAATGTGCAGGATTAATGGTTTTAATGACAAAAGCAGGACTGCATATTCCTTGTATCGGGGCAAAAATCGGTGCAAAATATGAAATTTATTGCGATATTTCAAAAGAACAAAGTTTAGAACAAGGCTTTTCAACTTTTTCCGCTCATATTAAAAATATTTCAGACATTTTAAATTCCATTGATGAAAATTCGCTTATTCTTTTAGATGAACTCGGTTCAGGTACAGATCCTATAGAGGGTGCTTCTTTAGCCCATGCGATTTTGGATTATATAAAAAATAAAAATGCTCAAAGTATTGTTACAACACATCTTGGTGAATTAAAAATCTTAAAATATTCTGATGATTATTTTGAAAATGCTACTGTTTTGTTTGATACAGATAGCCTAAAACCTAAATATAATCTTATTATAGGTATGTCGGGAACATCTTGTGCTATTGATATATCGCAAAATTTAGGCTTAAATTCTGAAATTATTTCAAATGCAAGAAACTATCTAAAGGGGGCAAGTGCCACATCCGAGCTTTTTTCAAAAATAGAAAAAACAAATCAGCAGTTAATTAAAATAGAACAAGAAGCCTCTATAACTCTCGAAAAATCAAAAGAAATAGAGCAAAATGCAAACAATAAACTGGATGAAATCAGAAAAAATAAGAAAAAATCGCTTGATAGCTTTAAAAGAAAATTTCAAAATCAGCTTGACAGTGCAAGAAGTGAAATTAAAGAAATTGTTGACGAAATAAGACGGGAAAAATCTTTAAAAGTCGCCATGCGTTCTTATGACAGAATTAATAAACTGGAAAACAGAATAAGAGAAGAATTTTCCGGTGAAGATAGTAATTTGGCGCAAAAATATAAGAAATTAGATATTAATAGCCTTAAAGTCGGGCAAAGTGTTTTGATTAAAAAATTAGATCAAATAGTTATACTTGATAGCCTGCCTGATAAAAAAGGCATGGCTGCAATCAGAATAGGTAACATTAAATCTAAAATTCCTGTTTCACGTCTTGCCTATACCGATAAAAAAGTTGCGCCTCACCTTAAAAAAATCGAGGTACATTTTACTGAGCATGATAACCTGTTATCGCGTCTTGACCTTAGAGGAATGCGCGTGATAGAGGCAATAGAATATCTTGATAAAAACCTTGATAAAGCAAATTTAAGAGGTTTGAACCAAATAACGGTTATCCATGGGTATGGTACGGGTGCGCTGAAACAAGCAGTAAAGGAATATTTGGATAATTCTCCCTATGTTGCAAAATACCATTACGGTGATGAAACACAAGGTAGGGATGGCGTTGTGATTATTGATTTGAACTAATTTCTTTTTTCCATTGAAAATAAAATATAATTCCCAATATAAGATAAATTAGCCATAAAAGTACTGTTGCATATACTTTCATACCTTGTATAAGCGCGATAATCCATATTATAAGTGTTGCAAGGTTTACTATTGTCCAAATAAACCATTGCTCAAGCGCTCTTTGCATTGTTAAATACATACCCAGTATTGAAAAAATTGTTACTATAGAATCTAATACAGGTTGGTTGTCACCTGACATTTTTAAAAAATAGTATAAAATTACGGTTAAAATTAAAGCGGATAAAAAACTGATAATTAAAATGCGTTTTGATAATTTTACCTTTTTTATACTTTTTGTTTTTGTGTCGGTATTTTGTATCCACTTAAATAAACTTATTATTTGAAGCGGTATATAGTATAAAAAATTTAATAAAAAACTGCCCCAAAGAGCGTTTCTGAAGGATAAAAAAGCATATAAAACTGATGACAAAAGTCCGAAAATAAAACAGCAAAATTTTCCCTTACCTGCCAAAATTGTGTAGCTTAAACCGCATAAAGCGTATATAATTGACACCAAATTATCCATATTTATGTTATCTTATAAACACAGATGATTGAAAAGATAATAAATTCAAATATTTACAATAATAAGACTTTATTAAAAAGCCTTAAATTTGTATCGGAAAATAGCCCCGTATTCACTGCGGGTGCTTCTTTGGCATTTGCGTCGGTAGTACGCCCCGTATCTACTCTATTAGCGCCTAAAACAGACAAAGAAGATAAAAAATTATCCTGTGTCAAGTCGATTTCATCTGCAATAACAGGGTTTTTATTTATGTCTTTAGTATCTGCTCCTTTTTCAAAAGCTGTTAAAAACATTGATAACAATCCAAAAGAATTTTTAACTAAAGAAACTATAAACAATCTTTCAAACGGACTTGATAATGTTACAGGTTCTAAGAGTTATCAATTTATTACACAATTATTCAAACTGGGATTGGGGTTTTTGCTCGCATATCCTAAAGCATTAACAAATAATGCCCTAATTCCTGCAGTTATGAATAAACTATCAAATAAAAAAGATGAAAAACCGAGTTTTAAGGGTAAATTAGAAAACGTGATAGCGGGAACAATCAATAATGAAAAAGTGCAAAATTTTGCAAACAAAATGAAGGATACAAACTACACAACTCATTTAATCGCGCTTGGAGATGTATTTTCTACCCTTGCTTTTAGCGTAATGACCTCTAAAAATAAAAAACTTGATAAACACCAAAAACAGGTTTTAAATTATAATGCCGCAATATCCACTGCTTTGTGTCTTTTAGGGGGGTATGGAATTGATAAAGCGTTGGATAAACCCATGACAAAATTTATTGAAAATTTGAAAAATGCAAATAAAAATTCCCCTGATTTAGCTAAATATACAGAAGGAAGTAAAATTGTTAAAACTTCTTTAATATTTGGTGTAGTTTATTATTGCCTGATACCTTTAATTTCAACATTTTTATCAAGCAAAATTGCTTCAAAAACAAATGAAACTAGCCCTTTAAATAAAAATAATTTATAATTACACTAAAAGGAGTTTATATGTGGCAGTTAATTTTATGTATCGGTTTATTGTTTTTAATACTTGAAATGTTTACGCCTGCAATGTTTTTCCTTAATTTTGCAATTGCTGCGTTTATTTGCGCACTTTTAAGTCTTTTTACAACAAATATTACGATTTTAATTATTGTATTCTGTGTTTTATCGGTAGTTTTGATGTTTACCTTGAGGCCTTTACTTATGAAAAATCAAAAAACAGAGCAATTAACTACAGGCATGGAATCAAAATATGTAGGTAAGGTTGCGCGCGTTGTTGAAGATGTTGATAAGGAAAAAGGTGCAGTATCAATTTATGATGAACGCTGGCAGGCAAGAAATGTTGAAGAAGGAGTAATTCCTTGTGGTTCTAATGTTAAAATAGAATCTTATGAAAGTATAGTAATGTATGTTAGAAAGGTATAATTTATGGCTGTATTTTTATCAATTTTAATTGTGGCGGTATTAATTTTTATTGTAAAAGGGGTTATTATTGTTCAACAGGCAGAAGTCGTTATTGTTGAACAACTGGGAAGATATAAAAGAACCTTAGAATCAGGTCTTAATTTTATAATTCCGATTATAGAAGCCCCGCGCGGAGTTTCATGGAAAGTTACCCAAAGAGGGCTTGACGGTCATAATTATTCATATATTAAAGAAAGAACAAAGATTGATTTAAGAGAATCTGTTTACGATTTTCCCCGTCAAACAGTAATTACAAAAGATAACGTATCTATTTCAATTAATGCTTTATTGTATTTTCAAATAGTTGACGCTAAATCTGCGGTTTATGAAATCCAAAATCTGCCTGAAGCTATTGAAAAATTAACCCAAACCACATTGAGGAACTTAGTCGGTCAATTAGATTTAGATGAAACATTAGTTTCAAGAGATAAAATTAATGTTGAACTCCGCTCTATTTTAGATGAAGCTACTAATAAATGGGGTGTTAAGGTTAATCGTGTAGAATTGCAAGATATTATTCCGCCTGTTGATATTCAAACCGCTATGGAAAAACAAATGAAAGCGGAACGTGACAGACGTGCGGCAATTTTAGAAGCTGAAGGTTTGAAAAAATCTGCAATCCTTCAAGCGGAAGGTGAAAAAGAATCTCAAATTAATAAAGCGGAAGGCCAAAAACAAGCAGAAATTTTAAAAGCGGAAGGTTATGCTCAAGCTCGTTTAATTGAAGCTGACGCTGAAAAAGAAGCAATCAGAAGAATAACGGAAGCCTTCAATAACCAAGGTCAGCCCGATAAATATTTGATTGCAATGAAATACCTTGAATCCTTAAGCGATATTGCAAAAGGTCAAAATAATAAATTTGTTTATATGCCTTATGAAGCAACAGGAATTTTATCTTCAATTGACGGTATTAAACAAATGCTTACAAAATAAATGTATAAAATATTTTATGCGCCAAGAGCTAATTTCTTGGCGCATTTTTTGTAAATGTGGTATTATATAGATATAATTACAAAAACGCAAATTATAAATTTTGTAAAAATTACCAAAACACAAAAAAGGATAAGTTAATGAATCGCAGGGAGTTACTCAAAACGAGCTTGCTTGGGCTTGGTGCAGGTGCTATGGCTTTGTCGGGCTGTAATAAAAAAGAAGCTGAGCCCGATATAAATCAGGACATAACCCCAAAACAAACAGCCCAATACGAATTCTCAGCACCAATGCCGTTTGATTATCAAACAATTGATAAAATTATAGCACTAAATTCCACCCTCAAAAAATCCCGCGTAACAACCTTTTACAACAATATCCCAATGCCCCTGGTACGCGGATTTGACCAGTTTGTGCAGGTGCATAGAGGTTTTAATGAAACAATCAGAAACTATGAAGACTTTAAAAATATAGTTCAATATTCAATTGCAAACGGTTTTAAATTTGTTTATCTGATGAATTCCCCTAAACCATTTTCACCTGAAGATTTTAATATGTTTCAGGGCGAATTCATGCACTTATTGGATTATTTAGAAAAAATAGGATGTAGCGATATTAAAGTAGGTAATACTCAAGTTGCCGAATTAATTAATCAAATTGCACCTAATAAGTTTACCCTATCATCATCAACAAGTTTTGAATACCATAATGTATCTCAATATCATTATCTTTTCAATAATTATCCTAACTTTGATCTTATAGATATATCAAATGATGAAAATCATAACTTCCCGTTTTTAAGAAGTTTAAGAAAAACATTCCCCGATAAAAAACTTGAATTAATGATTAATGAACCCTGCATTAAAGGCTGCCCTGCAAGAATATCTCATATAGCGGAATATGGTTTTTGTAAATACAATTGCCATGCGCTTCAAGAAAAAATGGGAGAATACTTTTTCTTCTATAAATTAGGTTCAATATACCCTTGGAACTTAGAATACTATTCCGCACTCGGAATTAATAATTTTAAATACTCCGCCTCAGGCTCAATGGGTGGCAGGGCAAATTACAATGATATTTCTCAATTGTCAATGTATCTCAACATGGTTGAACATGGAATAAAAAATTATTCTGCAGACGATTTCTTTAACGGAATTTATGAACGCAGATTTAACATCAGGAAAGATTTAAAAATTGCTGATGTAATTCCATATATGCCTGATGTACATCATTTTATAAAGCATGGCGATAAATGTGCAATTAATTGTGATGTTAATTGCCATTATTGCGAACTTTGCGGAAAAAGAACAGAAAACTTCTTAAACAGTTAAACAAAACCCCCGCTATTTAAGCGGGGGTTTTATTATTTTGTTGTTCTTATTGCTCGATTATCCTACGTCGCCTTCGTAGTGCTCAACGTCTTGCTCAACGCAAGCCGTTTGCGCACCGGGCTATGCCATTTTGCTCCTGTGGGTATCTCGGCTTTGTTTCGCTAGTCGCGAAACAGCCTCGATTATCCTACGTCGCCTATCGATAGTTTCGTAAATCAAAACTCAACGTTTTGATTTACTGCACTCCGGGCTATGC
>JAFVFO010000056.1 GCA_017475485.1 Candidatus Gastranaerophilales bacterium
ATGGATAATTTTATTAAAGCAATGCCTTATGTATTACTTTTAATTCTTGGAATTAGCGGAATAAATGTAATGTTCTTGCTTTTATTCGGTATAATTTTAAATACAATAATAGGGCTTTTTTACGGCATTTTTAATATATACGAAGCCTTTACTTTTATAGGGGACGGCACTATAGGTATGGCAACAACGCTGATAGTTGCAATGCTTGCAGGCGGACTTTTAATGCTTGTGCGCTACAATGGCGGAATTACATATATCATTAAAGAAACAGAATGCTGGATTAAAAACAAAAGAACCTGCGAAATCGGTATTTGCTTTTTAGTCGGAATGATTAATTTATTCACGGCAAACAACACTGTAGCAATCATTACATCAGGTTCTATTGCAAAAGAACTATCTCAAAAACATAATGTAAACCCCATAAGAACTGCAAGCCTTTTAGATACAACCTCTTGCATTGTGCAAGGTATGATTCCTTACGGAGCACAAATTCTTATAGCAACAAGTCTGGCAAGCAGTATTAATATAAGCTCTTATTCAATTGTAAAATGTATGTATTATCCTGCTTTAATGCTTTTAGGGCTAATTCTCTCATTGTTTATACATAAAGATTAATAAAAATTTACAAGAAATTATTTATTTTTTGATATAGAATTGTACTAACTAAAGAGGGGATTATTATGCCTTTTACGTTTGAAAAACAAAAGATAGACGGTGTTATTTTAGTCAAGCCCAAAGTATTTGGGGATGAACGCGGGTTTTTCATGGAAGCCTATAAAAAATCCGAATTTTTTGAAAACGGAATTTGTGTTGAATTTAATCAAGATAATCATTCCAAATCAAGCGCGCATGTTTTAAGAGGTTTACATTATCAAACAAAAGAATATGCGCAAGCCAAACTTGTAAGATGTTCAAAAGGCAGAATATATGATGTTGCCGTCGATATCCGCCCAAATTCAAAGACATTTGGCGAATATGTAAAAGTAGAATTGTCAGAAGATAATAAAAATATGCTTTTTATCCCTGCAGGCTTCGCCCATGGCTTTGTTGTTTTATCAGACGTTGCGGAACTTTTATACAAGGCATCAGGCGAATATAATCCGAATGCGGATAGAGGTGTCTTGTGGTGCGATAAAGATATTAATATTGACTGGGGAATAGATTTTGAACCCATTTTATCCGCAAAAGATAAAGTTCAACCTAAATTATCAGAAATAAATAAAGGGGAAATATAATGAGAGTACTTGTTACAGGCGGTGCAGGTTTTATTGGTTCTTGCTTTGTAAGACACATGTTAAAAAAACATCCTGATTACAAAATCATAAATCTGGATGCTTTAACTTATGCAGGCAATATTGAAAACCTTGATGATGTTAAAAATAATCCCAATTACAAATTTGTCCATGGAAATATATGCGATAGAAAACTTGTTCGCGAAATAATGTGTGAAGTTGATTGTGTTGTAAATTTTGCGGCAGAATCACACGTTGATAATTCAATTAAAAATCCTTTCATATTTATCGAAACAAATGTGCAAGGCACTTTAAATCTTTTATCATCTGCACTTGAGTGCAAAACAGAAAGATTTTTACAGGTATCAACAGATGAAGTATATGGCTCATTAGGTAAAACAGGCTATTTTTATGAAACAACACCGCTCGCACCAAACAGCCCTTATTCGGCATCAAAAGCAAGTGCCGATATGCTTGTTAGAGCATATCATGAAACATACGGTTTAAATACTTTAAACACAAGATGTTCAAACAACTACGGCCCATATCAATACCCTGAAAAATTAATTCCGTTTTTTATTTCAAGACTTTTGCAAAATAAAAAAGTTCCTGTTTACGGTGACGGCTTAAACGTAAGAGATTGGTTATATGTTTATGATCATTGCGAAGCTATAGATACCGTTTTACACAAAGGTAAAATCGGAGAAGTTTATAACATTGGCGGGCATAACGAAAAAACAAATATGGAAATCACAAAATTAATACTTAATGCCATGGGCAAAGATGAATCATCAATCGAATATGTTCAAGACAGATTAGGCCATGACAGGAGATACGCTATATCTAATGATAAAATCACATCTGAACTCAATTGGAAACCTTCAATTACATTTGAAGAAGGCATTAAATTAACAATAGATTGGTACTTAAATAATCAAAATTGGATAAATTCAATTGAAAACAAGAAAGCGAGCCTTGCATAATGAAAGTACTTGTAACCGGTGCAAAAGGAATGCTTGGGCAGGACTTATGCCCTGAGTTAAAGCGTCAGGGTTATGATGTTATACCGACAGATTATGATACATTAGATATTACAAACAAAGAAAGCATTAATAAGGCTTTTGCAAACTATAGCCCCGATATCGTTATACATTGTGCCGCATATACAAACGTTGACAAGGCAGAAGAAGATTACGAAAATGCCCGTAAATTAAATGTTCTTGGTACGGAAAATATTGCAATTGCAAGTGCCGAAGCTAACGCAACTCTGGTTTATATTTCAACTGATTATGTATTTGACGGCACCAAAAAAACACCGTATTTACCCTCTGATAGCACAAACCCGCTCAATATCTACGGCAAAACCAAATTAGAAGGCGAAAAAATGGTGCAAAAATATTGCAAAAAATATTATATTGCCCGCACAAGCTGGCTTTATGGAATCCATGGCAAAAATTTTGTTGAAACTATGATTTCTTTAGCAAAAAACCCTGAACTAAAAGTAGTAGATGATCAAATTGGCTGTCCCACCTGGACTATGGAATTAATAAACGGTATTGTAAAAATTATTAATAAACCCTACGGAATATACCATATCTGCGGTTCAGGCAGTACAAGCTGGTATAATTTTGCACACGAAATATTTAAAAAAGAAGGTCTGAGCGCAAATTTAAAACCTTGCACAACGGATGAATTTCCGAGAAAAGCAAAAAGACCGAGCTACAGCATTATGCAAAACACAGATGAAACAGGTTCTTTGACTCGCAATTGGCAAGACGCATTAACTGATTACTTAAAATCAAGAAAGGTTGTAGTATGAAAGGAATTGTTTTAGCAGGCGGTTCGGGAACAAGGTTGTATCCGAATACCATAGGTGTATCAAAACAGCTTTTGCCGATTTACGATAAACCCATGGTGTATTATCCTATTTCGGTTTTAATGTTAGCCGGAATTAAAGATATATTAATCATTTCAACGCCCCATGATATTGATAATTTCAAAAAACTTTTAGGTGACGGCAGGCAATTTGGCGTAAAATTCTCTTACAAGATACAGCCAAGCCCTGACGGATTAGCACAGGCTTTTATTTTAGGTGAAGAATTTATTGAAAATGACCCTGTAGCGCTTGTTTTAGGGGATAATATTTTCTATGGACAAGGTTTTACCGGAATGCTTCAAAAAGCAACAAAGTTAGCAAAAGAAAATATCGCAACAATTTTCGGCTATAGTGTTAAAGACCCGCAAAGATTCGGTGTTGTTGAGTTCGATAAAAATCATAAGGCAATTTCAATTGAAGAAAAACCGCAAGAACCAAAATCCAATTATGCGGTTGTGGGTTTATATTTTTACGATAACAACGTGGTTAAATATGCAAAATCTTTAAAACCTTCAAAACGCGGGGAACTTGAAATTACAGACTTAAACAGAATTTATTTGCAAAATAAAAATTTGAATGTTGAAGTGTTTGGCCGAGGTTTTGCATGGCTTGACACAGGGACACACAGGTCGTTATTGCAAGCGGGGCAATATGTTCAAACAATTGAAGAAAATCAAGGTATCAAAATTGCATGTCTTGAAGAAATAGCCTACAGAATGGGTTATTTATCAAAAGAAGAATTGCTTGATAATATAAAACATTTTAAAAACAATGAATATTATGAATATGTAAAAAATTTAGTTTAACTTTTAAGGCAGTTTAAATTAAAACATTAAATAGGAAGCGATTTTGCTTCCTATTTATTTTAAAACAATTCTTTATTATTTAATTTTTCTATATTGAGAAGATATCCTTAATATCTTGATATGTCAGCGATTTAACAATATTTCTATCAATTGAAATTACGCTGTCAACAAGCGAACGTTTCTTTGATTTAAGTGCTTGAATTTTTTCTTCAACTGTATTTTTAGTAATTAACCTATATACAAATACTTTCTTTGTTTGTCCTATACGATAAGCCCTATCTGTAGCCTGATCTTCAACAGCAGGATTCCACCATGGGTCGTAATGGATAACATAATCTGCGCCTGTTAAATTCAAACCCGTACCGCCGGCTTTTAATGAAACAAGGAAGATAGGAATAGTCGGATCATTATTAAATCTTTCAACTACTTCTTGGCGGTCTTTTGTTTTACCTGATAAATATTCATGCTTAATACCTTTAGCTTCGAGCCAAGATTTAACAATATCAAGCATTCCAACAAATTGCGAGAATAGAAGTATTCTGTGCTTTTCGGCTAATATTTCTTCAAGCATATCCTGCAAGTGTTCAAATTTACCAGATTCATTAATACCCAGTTTTCCTTCTTTGTCATACAACCTTGGATGACAGCATATTTGCCTTAAGCGCAATAATGCCGAGAATATAGACATTCTTGATTTTTCAAGTCCGACAGTTTCAATGGATTTAAACAATTCTTCCTTAGTAGAATCAAGAACTTGCAAATATAAATCTTTTTGATCAGGTGTAAGTTCGCAATATGCAACCGATTCAACTTTATCAGGTAAGTCGCGTGCAACATCGCGTTTCATACGTCTTAAAATGAACGGGAAAATTTGCGACCTTAAACGTTTTTGAACCTCGGTATCCTCATCTTCAACAATAGGGTCAACAAAACGATGTTTAAACTCATTAGCGTCAAACAAAAAGCCCGGCATTAAAAAGTCAAACACACTCCATAATTCTTCAAGTTTATTTTCAATCGGAGTACCGGATAACGCTAACCTATGATAAGCATTTAATTGCTTACAGCTTTTCGCTGTTTGGCTTTGCGCATTTTTGATATTTTGAGATTCATCCAAAATAACATATCTGAATTTAATTTTCTTTAATTCATCAATATCACGCCTTATTAAAGCATAGCTAGTGATTATAACATCATATTTTTCAATATCTTTAAATTTTTCTTTTCTGTCTGCCCCTGATAAACTCATATATTTTAAATTAGGTGCAAATTTTTCAATTTCTTTTTCCCAGTTAAAAACAACCGTCGTAGGACAAATGACAAGCGAAGGTTCTTTTTTATCCTTTTCTTTTGCCTTTTGCAGAAGGGTTAAAGTTTGAACGGTTTTACCTAACCCCATATCATCCGCCAAAACCCCGTTGAGCCCGTATTTATACAAAAACCATAGCCAAGAATAACCTTTTAATTGGTACTCGCGAAGTTCAGCTTTTGAAGTTTTAGGAAGGGTTGTAATATCCATGGTTGAAAAAGTTGAAATTTCTTTCCAGAATTTTGAAAAACCCCTGCTCATCTTTAACGTAATACCCATTTTTTCCATTTCAGATACTACGCCCGCGCGGTATGTTTTTACAACGTATTTATCTTCATCATTTTTATAAACATCATAGGTATTAAAAGATTTTAATAACGATAAAACATCATCTACAGGAATTGTTACCTGACCGCCCGAGGGCACATTGAAATATTTTGCGCCTTCATACGTTAAATCAATTATTTTTTCAAAATCAAGCTCTTTATCATCAGCCGTACCTTTAAGCTGTATGTAGAATTTATCCGTGCTTTCAGGGTCAAAATCAATATTTGCAACTAATTCAAGGCCTTTTTTATTCAATTTATAAAAATCAAGGTTATCTTTTTCAATAAATACCCAATTCTTACCGGCTTTTGAAATGTAATAATTATAAAAATCAATAGCAAGTTCTTTATCGAGTGCTAAGTTATTGGATTGCACGGGCGCAAAACGGCAAGCTATAAGCATTTGATAGGCAGCTTGTTCATATTGAGAATCTCTTTTAATCCAATATAATAAATCTTTTTCGGGATCTTTAATTGTCACATAGGGGCTTTTAGGCTGTTTTTGATAAGGCACTCTAACCCCGTCATATTCAAATTCCAAAGACGCTTTTAAAGATTGGTCATAATCAACCCCAAGTTCCACGATACATTTCGGCTCATCATGGCGTTCTAATGTTAAACGTTTCAATTCATCAGACATATTTACCGTCATGACTTCTCTTAATTTAGGCAATTCTTCATAGATAAATTTACCGCCATCGGCGTCTTTAATATCCGAAAAACTGGATTTGGTCAGATATTGCGGAATTACATTAACGCAGGCGTCTGTAGGGAAAATAACATCTTTATATCTGCCCCATTTTAATTGGCGCGAAAAATATCTTACTTCTTCAAACGGATAAATTTCATCTATATCGTTTCTTTTCCAATAAAGACTTAATAGAACATTTCCAACATAAGACACATTTACATCCAGACATAAATTCCAAATCGTATCTGAAAATTTAATTTTCTGGTGAGTTTTAGCGTCAATTACATCATCTAATTTAGAAAGCATTTTGAAAAATTCATCAAACTTGCCAATTTGCACATCATACCAGCCGGATTTTTTATCCAGCTTTGATTGCGAAAGAAGCATTTTAAACATTACAACTTCCAATTTTTGAGAATTATTCAGTTCAAAATTTTCATCTTCCTTTTGTTTCGCAATAATTTGCTTGAAAACAGCTTCAAGGTCGCGAATTACTTTTTTGGTATGACGGTTCATAACAAGAATTGAAAAGAAATTCTGCCTTCTTTTAGGGTTAAAGTGAAAAATATAATCCCCCTCGGGGTTTGGATTCATTTCTAAATCTTCATCAAGTAATTCAGGCTCAATATTTAACTTTTCATACTTAAATTCTTCAAAATAATGATTTTTTAATGACGCGAAAGCAAGCGCAATTGCATGTTTGCACCAAGGTTCTTCCAAAGGACAATTACACATTGGGCGAACATCTGATTTGGTAAATTTAATCCCGGTTTCATAATATGGCTTATAACTGCCTTTTACCTTGGCACGCACGATATTTTCGTTGAATTTAACATCTTCAACCATGCCTGCCGTATATGTTTCATAGCCCCTTCTAAAAGAACCGGGCTTAGAATTATCTTTCAAAAATTTGTTATTAAAATTATATTTCACAAAATTTCCGCGACAAACTAAATAACCTAATATCAAATGACATCAAAATAAAAAAACCTTTCGGTTAAATACCCCCGATGCCAACAATATAAAGATAACATTAGTCAGATTAAATTGCAAGCATTTTTTTTAGCGTTCAAAAAAGCGCCCGAAAATGCCAATGGCGCTTTTATATACGCTCAGAATGGAATCAGAAGCCTACAAAACCACAAGCGCGGTTAAGAGAATGTATTTTGGTATAAAAGGCGATACCTTAGCGGATTTTGTACCAAGAACCTATGATTTTGTTGCTGATTGTCTTGAGAATATGAAAGAGCACTAAATCTCAGTTTTGGGCTATTTTTATAATAAAAATTCTAAAAGTCTGCTTTAAATAATCAGCCTTTTAGAATTTATTTTTATTTTAACAAATACAATTTATTTTAAATAATATGTCATATTAACGCCCGCTTTAACGCTGATTGTACCCGGTTCGATAGATTCAACTGCTTCTGATTCTGAAGCCATGCCGTCCATTGAAGATTTTACCATTGCATTAGCATATAATTTTCTTGAAACATAGTTAGAATTCAAGGAACAATATGGACTAATTGTCTTAGGCCTGCCAATTGCTGCACCTGCAGAGGTTGCAACAATTGTTGCACGATTTTTTGCTATTGTTGTTGCTTTTTTCATCAGCTCGTTACAGGGATTTTCAGTATTTTCAATATAAAAATTAAGATTATCTACCCTTTTAACACCGTTATCCATTGCTAATTTTATAATTTCAGAGGTTTTTGATAATTCTTTTAATTTAACTTCAAAGCCGTTAACAACTTCGTATTTTTGAAAAATTCTGATTTTATCTTTATAAGAATATATGTTATTAACTCTAAAAGCTATTGTTTTTACACTTTCATCACTATTTAATTTTTTCTTGATTTCATTAATTGCGCTGTTCACAATTTTATCATTTTTAGCTTTTATATCCGCTAAATTCGTACCTGAATTTTCTACATAGAATTTAACCTTCAAGGTATCAGGTTCAATATCAGAATTCGCACTCGCGTCAACAGAAATTGTTGATTCTTGAATTACGGGTTCAACCGCAATAGTTGCAGGAATTAACATGCTTGATAAAATAGCCAATGCAAATAATCTTTTCATTTTATTCTCCTTTTAAAATTTTAATTAAATCGTTTTCAGATAATATTTGAATTCCAAGCTCGCGCGCTTTATCGGCCTTAGAACCCGGGTTTGAACCAATCACCACAAAAGTTGTATTTTTAGATACGCTTGAGGGTGTCTTAGCACCCAATTCTTTTAGTTTTGCCTGTGCAACATCTCTGGACATAGTTTCTAAAGTGCCTGTTATAACATAGCTTTGCCCTTTTAATCTTAAATCAACTATTCCTTGATATTTATTTGTTATTTTTACACCCAAAGAAAGCATTTCATTAATTACGGAAATATTTTTCTCATCTTGAAAATATTCCACAATGCTTTTCGCCATTTTCTCGCCAATTCCCATAATACCTGCCAAATCTTCATATTTGGCATTTATTAATTCTTCAATTGTCTTATAATTTTGCGCTAAAATATCGCTGGATTCTTTTCCGACAAGCCTTATTCCAAGCGCATTTATAAATTTTGAAAATAAAACATCTTTGGATTTTTCAATAGCATTCATTAAATTAGTTGAAGATTTTTCTTGTATTAATTCGAGGCTCATTAATTGTTCTTGAGTCAGTTTATATATATCTGAAAAATATTTAATGAAACCTTTATTAACAAGTTTTTCAATTACAATTTCGCCGAAACCGTCAATATCCATAGCAGCTTTTGAAACAAAATATTCAATTCTGCCCTTAATTTGAGCAGGGCAAGTATCATGATTAGGGCAATACCTTGCAACTTCGCCCTCAACATCAATAAGTTTAGCTCCGCAAGAAGGACAATTATCAGGTAGAATAAGTGGTTTAGAATTTTGCGTTTTTCTTGAACGCACAACTTTTGGTATAATTTCGGCAGCTTTTTTAATTAAAACATCATCATTTAAGGAAATGTCAAGTCTTTGAAGTTCATCAAAATTATACATTGAAGCACGCCCTACCGTGCTTCCTGATAATAATACAGGCTCAATTACCGCAACCGGTGTAACAACGCCTGTTCTGCCCACTGAAAATTCAACACTTTTTAGTTTTGACCAAACTTCTTCAGGGGGAAATTTAAACGCAGTTGCCCATTTTGGAGCACGCGCCGTAAAACCTAATTCTTCCTGCTTGTACAACGAATTCACCTTAATTACAACACCATCTGTAGCATAGTTAAGGGTTTTTCTGTATTCAGACATATCCATGCAGAATTGAATAACATCATTAATATTTTTACACTTTCTGTAATTATTAACCCTGAAGCCCAGCTTTTTACAGAAATCCATTGCGTCAGTATGAGTTTTTATGTTGTATTTTTTATCAATAATAGCAGTATATATAAAAATTGATAAATCACGGCTTGCGGTAATTGAGCTATCCAGCTGTCTTATTGAACCGGCGGCCGCGTTTCTTGGGTTTGCAAAAGTTTTTTGGTTATTTTCAATTTGTATTTTATTTAATTTATTAAACGAAGATATAGGCATATATATTTCGCCTCTAACTTCTATATCTATCGGTTCAAAAAGCCTTAAAGGTATTGATTTAACAGTTTTTAAGTTATTGGTAATATCTTCACCTATAACACCGTCGCCGCGGGTAAGCCCTTGAATAAATACACCGTTTTTATAGGTTAAACTAACCGCAAGCCCGTCTATTTTTAATTCCGAAACGAGCTCTATATCATCATAATTAGAACCAAGCAAAGAAAGCTGTGTGTTTTTAGCCTCGCCCACATCTTTTAATACCCTGTTATACCAAGCATGCAATTCCTCATTGTTATTAGAATTATCAAGGCTATATAGCCTTATTCTATGAGGAACTTGAATAAATTTTTCACTAATTCCCCCCACACGCTGTGTCGGAGAATCAGGTGTAATTAGCTCAGGGTGCTGTTCTTCAAGTAATTTTAATTCTTTAAATAATTTATCATACTCCCAATCTTCCAGCTCGGGATTATCTTCAACATAATATTTATAAGAATTAATTTCAATTGTTTTGCGTAAATTTGCAATTCTTTCTTGTACATCCATAAAACTTATTTTAATATAAACCTATGAGCATTACAAAATTATTAAGTAAAAAGTTAGACAGAATTTTATTTACAACACCTTCACATAATCAAAAACCTTTTTTCAATAAAGAATTTGAAAATTTTTACAAGGTTGATTATTCTGAAATCGAAGGTTTTGATAATCTGCAAGAGCCAAAAACCTCAATTTTAATGGCACAGGGCAAAGT
The DNA here is from genome assembly GCA_017475485.1 of Candidatus Gastranaerophilales bacterium. Classification (GTDB taxonomy): domain Bacteria; phylum Cyanobacteriota; class Vampirovibrionia; order Gastranaerophilales; family Gastranaerophilaceae; genus RUG14156. The sequence goes on from JAFVFO010000056.1 coordinate 10,545, forward strand.
TTCGGATATTTTAAAAACAAAACAGACTTTCTTTGTGGTGCAAGGTGCAACAACAGCAATGCTGTCGGCAATGAAAGCAATAATATCGCCGGGCGAAAAGGTTTTAGTTGCAAGAAATTGTCATAAATCAGTATTTAACGGTTTATTGTTAACAGCAGGGCTCGTTGATTGGATAATGCCTGAAACCGACCCCGATTGGGGTATATACACACATATTGACCCGAATAAACTTGAGCAAACTCTTGAATTAAATCATTATAAAGCATTCATTTTAACAAGCCCTACTTACGAAGGTATCAATTCGGATATCGAACAAATTGCACAAATATGCAAAAACCATGACACTTATTTAATTGTAGATGAGGCCCATGGGTCGTTATATAATTTTTCACCCGACTTGCCCAAAACCGCAATTGAACAAGGGGCTGATATTTCGATTAATTCTCTGCATAAAACGGCAGGTGCACTAAATCAATGCGCCTTGTTAAACATTTCAAATACAATTAAAAATATAGATATTGAGATTTTTCAAAAATCGTTAAACATTTTTCAAACAACATCACCCTCGTATCCCTTATTAGAAAACATTGAAAACACAATAGCTTATCTTAATTCCAACCAAGGTGCACTCGAGCTGTCTAATTTAATGGAAAATATCGAAAAAATAAAGCCCGAATTAGAAAGATTTGGAATAGAATTCTACAAAGCACCAAACCATGACAAAACAAAAATTCTTCTTAAAAAAGAAGGTATTTCAGGAAATGATTTATCAGATACTTTATTTGAAAAATTCAACATTGAAGATGAATTAAATAATTCGCTTTCGTGCCTTTTTTTAACGGGAATCGGTACAACGCGCCAAAAACTTGATAAGCTGAAAACAGCCCTTAAAAAAGTACCGACAAATCCTTCCTATAAACCGCAAAGTGTTGAATTTCAACCTCATCCGCTGGTTAAAGTACAGCCTGTTGCAACATTTAACAGAGACTACATATATGTTAATAAAAATGATTCGCTATTAAAAATTTCAAATAAACTTATAATGCCCTATCCGCCGGGGTTTGGTGTATTATACCCCGGAGAAGCAATACAAATGTGGCATTTGGATTATTTGGGAAATAATGTTCAGATAATGCGTTAGGAAAAGATATGAAAAGAGCAATTGTAATTGTAGTAGATTCAATGGGCATAGGCGCACTGCCTGACGCTCAAGATTTTAATGACGATATGACCTGTAATACGGTTGTTAATTTGGCAAAAAAATCCGGCGGGTTAAATGTTCCTAATTTAGAAGCCATGGGATTTGGCAACTTAGCGGATATAGAAGGTGTTAAAAAAACAAATAGTCCTATTGCAAGCTATGGCATTTTAAAAATGAAATCCAAAGGAAAAGATACAACCACAGGACATTGGGAATTAATGGGCTTGATTTTAGATAATCCTTTTAAAACATATAAAAAATTTGATGATAAATTAATTAACACGTTTATCGAAAAAACAAATTGCAAAGGCATTCTTGGAAATTATCCCGCATCCGGAACTAAAATTATCGAAGAATTAAACGAACAGCACCAAAAAACCAAATACCCGATAATTTATACCTCTGCTGACAGTGTTTTTCAAATTGCACTTGATGTTGATTTAATACCAGTTGAAACTCTTTATGACTGGTGCAAAACTGCACGTCAATTACTGGATGAAATGAATTACGGAATTTCAAGAGTAATAGCGCGTCCTTATCATATAGAAGACAATAAACCAACAAGAATAGGCTCTTTACGCCATGATTATTCTGTTGCCCCGCCAAGCGATACTTTATTAAACACTTTGGAAAATCACAATAAAAAAACTCTTGCCATAGGAAAGATAAATGATATTTTTGTAGGTTCGGGGGTAAGTGAAAAAATACTTACAAAAGGTAATACAGACGGCTTAAATGTAACATTAAATGCGATAAAAAATTCAAAATGCGATTTGATTTTTACAAATTTAGTCGATACCGATATGCTCTATGGCCACAGGCGCGACTATATGGGCTATAAAAAAGCAATAGAAGAAATTGATAGCTTTATACCTAAGTTCATTAATAATATGTCGGAAGATGATATTTTAATAATAACGGCAGACCATGGGTGCGACCCGACATTTAAAGGAACAGACCATACAAGAGAACAAGTGCCTTATATAATGTATTCAAAAAAAGGCAGGGCAGAAAATATAGGTGTCAAAGACAGTCTATCTTATGTGGCAAAAGTTGTAAGTAAACACTTATTGGTTTAAGGCAATAGGGTAATTTTGATATCTTATTAGGCATTAGGGCCGCAAGAAGATACTAAGGCATTATAGCCTCAGCGCCTCATTTACTCAATAAATGCAGGGCTTGACATGTATCTCATTCCGGTATCAGGTAAAATAACAACGATATTTTTATCTTTATTTTCTTCCCTTTGAGATAATAAAATTGCACCATATACGGCACATCCAGATGAAATACCTGCAAAAATACCTTCTTGAAGGGCTAATTCTTTTGCATATTTAAAAGCGTCTTCATTTGAAATGCAAATAATTTCATCAACTACATCTCTGTTAAAGTTATCTGGAACAAAATTAGCACCGATTCCTTGAATTTTATGTGCCCCTGCAGAGCCTTTTGACAAAACAGGAGATGTTTCAGGTTCGAGCGCAACAGCTTTTATATTTGGATTTAATTCCTTTAATTTTTTTGCAATTCCCGATATAGTTCCGCCTGTACCGACACCTGCGACAATAATATCAACTTTGCCATTCGTATCATTCCAAATTTCAAGCGCCGTTTTTTCATAGTGCATTTTAGGATTTGCAGGGTTATTGAATTGCTGCAAAATTATGGAATTCTTTATTTCTTTATTTAATTCATTAGCCTTATCAACCGCCCCTTGCATACCGCTAGCTGCAGGAGTCAATACAAGCTGTGCTCCATAAATTTTTAAAATATCCCTTCTTTCTTTCGACATACTTTCAGGCATGGTTAAAATTAATTTATATCCTCTGACCGCACACACTAAAGCAAGCCCTATACCTGTATTTCCGCTTGTAGGCTCAATAATTGTTGTACTTTCATTAATTAAACCCTTGTTTTGCGCGTCATCTATCATAGATAATGCTATTCTATCTTTTATAGAACCTGCGGGATTGAAATATTCAACTTTAGCTAAAATATTAGCATGTCCCGTATTTAATCTGTTAATTTTAACAAGAGGGGTATTTCCTGTTAATTCCAAAATATTATTATAAATTGTCATAATTAATCTCCGTATAACTAAAAACCGCCTATGGAACAACATAGACGGTTTTTAACATTTAACATTTTAAACTATTTTAAGTCACCTGCTATGCGACCTGTAACTGTGCTTCTTTTGTTACCTGCCGTTGCACCGTCTGAACCAACAAAGATATAGAATCTGTCACCTGTCAATGTATCCATTGTTTTAGATGAAGCTAAGTTTGCAGCTTGAGGTTCCATTTTATTCGGCCCGTTTGATAAACCGTTAACGTCAACCATAATATAAACACAAGATTCATCAATTGCGTCTTTCGTACTTGTTTGAGCATTAATTTTAGCTTTTGTACTACATTTTTTACCGTTTACAACAGAATATGCAATATTATCTTCTGCAATAATCCAAGGTGTTAAAGTAGAGTCTGCAAATGTAACAGAGTAACAAGTGGTATCACTGGCTTCACATGAAGTTGCAGCACCTGTAGGGTCTGTATAACCAACTGATGATTTATAATCAGCAGCAGCATATAAAACACCTGTACCTTTATCTTTTTCTGCGTAGTCTTTAACTGATAAGTTTTTATTTAAAGAGTGAAACATTGCCTTTGTACCTTCTTTATCTGCAGTAGAAGGCAACGAACCTGATATTCTTTCCATAGCGGTTAAGTTAACAATAGCATTGTATGCTTTTTTGTATGCGGTTTTCCATTGTGCTTCGTTAACACCTTTCATCAATGAAGGAATTGTCATAGTAGCCAAAGCACCGATAACCATTAATACGATAAGTATTTCAGCAAGTGTAAAGCCTTTTTTGAGTCTCATAGTAAACTTCCTTTTATAAACTAAATTAATTCTATACAAATAATTATAAAAATTATTAACTTTAATGTCAATAAATCTTTTAATTTATTTTCTAACTACTTTTTTGCAACAATTCTAAAGCCCGTTTTTCTTTTACTGTTTCCATTTTTCATTTTGTGAATTTCATATATCCTGCCGACCAATGATTTTGCTGTCTGCGAATGAGGTTTGTATGAAATATATTTTTTATAATATCTGGTTGCATATATATACTTCCCTAATTTATCAAAGCATAAACCAAGTCCTAAATATGCTCTATGATATTCTTTGTTAATTTTTAATATTTCTTTAAATAAATCAATAGCACGCTCAAATTCTCCCTTTTCAACGTAAAGATTTGCAAGGGAATAAAAAGCCGGAATATAGCTTGGATTTTTTTCAATAATAGTATTATAAACAAGAATTGCCATATCTTCTTCACCCGATAATTCGTGTGTAAGCGCCAATTTTACCTGAGCATTTTTATCATCAGGGCGAAGTTTAATTGTTGTTTTGAAATTCTTTTGAGCACTTTCACTGTTGCCGTTGAGAAGATAATTCAAACCCAATTCATAATATATTTCAGAATCAAATCCGTATATATTTCTTGCATTTTTTAAATGCTTAATTGCCTTGTCGTATTCTTTTAAATATTTATAGGCTTTTGAAGCGCCTTTTCTGGCATAAATATTATTTTTATCAATCATCAAAGAAACAAGGTATTCTTTAATTGCCTTTCTGTATTCATTTTTAAGCATAAATGAATCACCAAGCGCACAAAAGAAGCCTTCATCCTTCTTTATCGGGTTTGTGGCCTTTGAAAAATCATCCTTATTACTGTTTGAATACCTAATTGTCATAGATTTTCTTATCACCTTACGCAACTAGTGTATAAAAAATTACAAAAAAACTAATTAATCGAAAGATGAATTTTCTTTTGACCTTTAGATTTATTTTTTTTATAATTCATTTTATGGAAGCATTATTAAATTACATAAATTCAAATATTTTTGAACTAAAACCCGAATACATAAAAATAATCGTATTTTTATGGAGCATTACAAAATGTACGGTATTGTTTCTTTTTTGCCTTAGCGCTACGGGGTTTGTATGTGATAAAATTTTTAAAAAGATTATTCTTCATATAGATTCTGCCGAACGCCAAAGACAGGTAATGACACTTAAAACGCTTATGAGACATGCTTTGCATGGTATAATTTTTGCAATTTATATCATGAACATGCTGTTCTTGTTCGGAATAGATGTCCGCCCGCTTATTGCAACGGCCGGTGTTATGGGGGTAGCGATAGGTTTTGGCGCAAAAAGATTTGTTGAAGACGTTATTACAGGGCTTATCATTTTAATTGAAGGGCAAATTCGTGTAGGTGATTTTGTTGAAATTCAAGGAATGAAGGGCTTTGTTGAAAAAGTTACTCTAAACCTTGTAACGGTGCGTTCTGTCGAAACAGGCGCAGTTAATTTTATAAGGTGCGGATATATTGACACCGTTACAAATTATACAATTAATTATTCCTACGCATTTTTCCCGCTTGACGTTGCATACAAAGAAAATATCGACCATGTAATAAAAACCATAAGAAAATCTTACGACATACTATTGCAAAATGAAGAATACAAAAAACTTGTATTGGCAGATATTGAAATATACGGACTTGACGAATTTAAAGAAAGCTCTCTTTGCGTAAAATGCAGAATAAAAACTCAACCAAAAGGACAATGGACTATCAAAAGAGCATTTAATAAAATAATAAAAGAACAATTTGAATTAGAAAACATAGAGATACCCTTTAATCAAATTGTTGTCACATCTAATCAAATCAGTGCGGAATAAATATGAAAAAAATTATTTTAATTTCTTTATGTATTATAGTCAGTTGTTTATTTGTCGGTTGTCAAAATGACGCAATAAAAGTATATAGGGAAAGCAGTGTTTCTAAGATGATGAAAGACCTGAAATTCGCCCAAGAAGACCATTCAACAGTTAAAAAAAGCTCCGGTGTGGTTATTTATAAAGATGAAACATCGGAAAACAGAAAGAAAAATTCGCAAAGCATGAATTTTGGCCCTCGAGATGTAGATTTCGATATGCCTATTAAATTAAAGTAATTAACAACAAAAGAAAGGAATCTTTAAAATGCAATCTAGACATGGAACGCTTGAAGGTGCTATTTTAACAACCCTTTGGGAACTTGAAAACAAAGGAATGAGGTTTAACACCGTTAAAGATGTTTTCGACAACATGGATTCAGACCAAAGAGCATATACTACAATAAAAACAGTTATGGACAGACTATGTTTAAAAAATATTTTAATCAGAGAAAAGAAAGGTAAAAAATTTTTCTACAGAACTGCATACACAAATTATGAAGTTGTTGTAAATTCGCTTAATGAAATATCTCAAAAATATTGCTCCGGCGATTTAAACAAATTATTTGAAATATTAGAAAGCATGCAGGTATCAAGACAATTAGTCGGGGTTTAAAATGCACGAATACGAGCTTATAGCTAATTTAATTACGGATGTGTTATCTTCTAAAATTAATGCTAAAGAAGCTCTTGATAAATTTCCGAAAAATAATCAAGATATCAATATAAAATGTGCATTTGACGCACTAATGCACTATGAAGCAGATGAAGATTTAAGAAAAAACGTACAGGATTACGCACTTGTACAAGATGAATATCTTGAAAATATTGCACAAATTCTCAAAAAAAATAAACAGCTTCCGCAAAATATAATCAATGAATACCTGAAGTATCATAAAGATAATATTCTGGCATATAACAAAAAAGGATTCAGGGGTTTTATAGAATACATAAAAAGAATGATAAATTTTTGATATGGAAAATATTGAATTTAAACATTATACCGTTATGAAAAAAGAGGTTGCCGACAGCCTCAATTGCTATAATTCCGATAAAATTTATGTAGATTGTACGCTTGGCGGGGGCGGGCACAGTGAAGAAATTTTAAAAAGAATATCAAAAAAAGGAAGATTGATTTCTTTTGATGTTGATGATGACGCCATAAAGGCTGCAAGCGAACGCTTAAAGGGTTTTGATAATTTAACAATCATTAAAGGAAGCTATAAAGATATTGATAAACACCTTGAAAAATTAGGCATTAAAAAAATTACGGGCGGCATAATTTTTGACCTTGGTGCTTCGTATCATCAATTAACCTGTCAGAACCGCGGTTTTAGCTTTACAAAAGAAGCAAAATTAGACATGAGATTTGACCAATCGCAAGATTTCAGCGCATGGGATATTGTAAACAAATATAAAGAACAAAATCTTGTTGAAATATTTTCTAAATACGGCGAAGAACGCTTCTCTAAGCGCATTGCTTCTGCAATAATTAAAAACAGGCCTATAAATACCACTGTTGAACTTGCCGAACTTATTAAAAAATCAACACCCAATGTAAAATCCAAAATTCATCCCGCTACCAGAGTGTTTCAGGCACTCAGGATAGAAACAAATAATGAATTGTTAAATTTTGAAAATACATTATTAAAAGTTATCAACTTATGTGATGTTAATGCTATAATAAGTCTGTTATCGTTTCATTCTTTAGAAGACAGAATTGCGAAACAAACCTTGAAAAAATATTGCTCCTGCAGATGTGAAAAATCTGCACCGAAGTGCACATGTGAAGGGAAAATTCTTGAATTAGTAAACAAAAAACCGATTACGGCAACCGCCGAAGAACTGAAAGAAAATCCGCCTTCAAGAAGTGCAAAACTTAGAACAGCAATTAAAATAAAGTGAGGGAACATTGAAACCTTCTTTTAACAAGTATAATAAAAATTCAAAATATAAAAATAAAACTACCGATATTCAGACACAGCATTCTAATACCGCCGTTTCAAATCCCTTTGAAGAACAACAAAACACGTCGGATAATCAGATTATAAGCGGTTATTTTCTTAACGAAAAACCTTATAAAGAAATGATTATTCAAAGGGTTAATAATTTCCTCTACTGTGTTTTAGGACTATTAGTTTTGTTTTGTTTTGTAGGATATTATTTTGTTTCTTGTAAGGAAGTCCAGCTTAACCAAATTTCAAGAGAAACTCTTGAATTAAATTATGAAAATGATGAATTGCAAAATAAATTGGATAGCCTGCAATCATATTACAACATTGATAAGGCAGTATCTAAGGCTAATATCCTTGAGCGTGCGCGTCAGGTAGTAGAAGTAGATGCCATAGATTTACCTAATCTTAATTTGAATTCAAAAGCTAATAAAGGAAAACATTCGTTAGTTGTTAGTTATTAAATAGAGGCATGGTTTGAGGGAGAAAGTACATAATAAATTTGAAAGGCGCGTAGGTTGCTTGCAGTCATTGTTTTACATAACCTGCTTTGCGCTTGCGGTTTATCTTTTTCTTTTGCAGGTTTGCGATATCAGACATTGTAAAACAAAAGCCAAAAGTCAAAGAACCTCTAAAATGTACGTTCTAAGGGGTGAAATCGTTGACAGATACGGTTTTAAGCTGGCAGCAGATAAAACAACATTTGTATTATATGCGCACCCTGCTTATTACGACTCAACGCCCGAACATTTAGCGGAAATATTGTCGCCCTATGTTAAAATACCAATCCCCGAATTAACAAGAAAACTTTCCCAACAAGATAAAAAAATTATCACAATAAAAAAAGATTTAGACAGAAAAACCGTTAGAGAAATAAAGAAAAAAGGATTAAGAGAGCTTTCTTACGAAGTTAAAAATAAACGCGTATATCCGCAAGGTACTTTAGCCGCGCATATTTTAGGCTTTTATAATCCCAACGCGGATACTGCAGGCGGTGTGGAATATAAGGCAAAAGACTATCTTGAATATATAGATAAAACAATAACTTATGAAAAATCGCCGAAGGGAGATATTATATATAACCTTAGTATGAATCCTGCTGATGTTTCAGCTCCCGCAAAAGGCAAAACCTTAACTCTGACAATAGATAGCGCAGCTCAGCATGTTTGTGAAAAATATCTTTTAAAAGCTATACAAAAATTCCATGCTCCGCGTGCAGCGGCAATTGTTATGGACCCTACAAACGGAGAAATATTGGCACTTGCAGTCGCACCGACATACAACCCTAATGAATTCAATAAATATTCAATGCAGGAAATCAAAAACTGGGCAATAACGGATGTTTACCCGCCCGGGTCAACATTTAAAATAATAACCGTTGCTTGCGGCTTTATGAATAAAAAAATCAATAAAAATTCACGCATCAATGACACAGGTAAAATGAAACTCGGCTGGTGGGATATTACAAATTACGATTATAAGTCCAAAGGTGCACCGGGCATGATTGATTTAGTATATTTATTTGAACACTCAAGTAATATTGCGTCATTAAAAATTGCCCAAATGATGACAAGCAAAGAATTTTACGATAGTTTAAAACTGTTTAACTTCGGAGAAAAAACAGGCATAGATTTACCGGGTGAATCGGCAGGATTGCTGCCAAATCCTAAAAATTGGGACGTTGCAACCCATGGCGCAATGGGATATGGATATGGTGCTTCCGTAACAGCAATACAAATGGTTTCGGCAGTTTCCGCTATTGCAAATAAAGGGGTTTGGGTAACTCCTCATGTAATAAAATACAAAGACCCTGAAGAACTGGCACAAAAAGTTGTACACAGACGTGTTTTAGAAGAACAAGACGCTAAAGATATTACACAATTACTTGTAAAATCAATTGAAAACGGTAAAAATACAGCAAAAATGGATGATTTTTACATTGCCGCAAAGACAGGTACATCAAGAAAATCATTCGGGGCAACCCATGGAGCAAATAAGCTATATACATCTATGATTGGGTTTTTCCCAGCTACCAATCCAAAGGCTGTATTGTATGTTATAGTTGATTCGCCCGCAGGAGAAGGTATTTGGGGTTCAACCGTTGCAGCACCCGTATTCAAAGAAATATCAACAGAACTTGTCAGAATTTTGAATTTAACACCCGATAAACAAAAAACCAAGAAGAAGTAGGAGGCTTAAATGGATTTAAGTACAATTATAAAGCATGTAAAACCGCTCGAGGTTTTAAATTTTAAAGATACCGATATTAAAGGAATTTCATATAATTCAAATACAATTAATTCTCATGAGATTTTCGTATGTTTAAAAGGTGAGCATGTAGATGGGCATAATTACGCACAAAGCGCATTTGAAAAAGGTGCAACGGCATTAATGTGCGAGCGTCCTTTAAATATCGAAATACCACAGTTAATTGTTAAATCCACACAAGAATCAATTGCCGATTTAGCGGCAGCCTTTTACCACAATCCCAGTTTTGAGCTAAATTTAATGGGCGTTACAGGCACAAACGGCAAAACAACAATCGCACATCTTGTACAAAAAATATTTGAAGCAAATAGAAAAAAATGTGCGCTAATCGGCACATTAGGCTATAAGTTTTCATCAACGGATGATTATCTCGAAGCAAAACACACCACTCCGCAAGCACCCCAAATGCAAGAAACATTAAATAAAATTTTAGAAGCGGATATTCTAAATTGCATAACGGAAGTTTCAAGCCATGCGCTTGAACAATACAGAGTTAAAAATTGCAAATTTTCAGGTGCAATTTTCACCAACCTGACCCAAGATCATCTTGATTATCATATTACTATGGAGAATTATTTTAACGCTAAAGCAAAACTTTTCAAAAGTTTAGAATCCGGAGCATTTGCCGTTATTAATAATGACGATAAATATTCTCAAAAATTTCTTGATGTAATCCCTGAAGGCGTCAGGGTTTTAACCTACGGAGTTAAAAACGCTTCTGATGTTATGGCAAAAAATATCGAATTCATGCCGGATGGTGTTGTATTTGATTGCTGTTATAAAAATGAAACTGTCAATTTTAAACTTCATTTGAACGGAATGTTCAGTGTTTATAACTGTTTGGCTTCAATTGCAACCGGTATTTTTAATAATATCAGCCTTTTAACAATAAAAGAAGCTCTTGAAATGACAAGGTCGGTTGCAGGCCGTTTTGAAATTGTTGCAACAAACCCAATGGTAATTGTAGATTACGCGCACACCCCCGACGGATTAGAAAATATTCTGCGTGCGGCGCGCGAATTAACGCCAACAGACGCTAATTTAATTTGCTTATTTGGCTGCGGCGGAAACAGAGATTGTACAAAACGCCCAAAAATGGGTAAAATCGCACAATCATTAGCTGATAAAATAATTGTAACTTCGGACAATCCGCGTTCTGAAGACCCTCAGCAAATTATACAGGATATTTTATCAGGCCTGAGTTTAATTAACCCGAAAACGGTTTTTGTAGAACCCGACAGAAGGCTTGCAATTAAACTGTTAAAGGATATTTCTTCGGAACGTGATGTGCTTGTTTTAGCCGGCAAAGGTCATGAAAACTATCAGATATTGAATGACAGAACAATTCATTTTGATGATAGAGAAGAAGCCTTGAAGGTTTTTGCAAATTAATTCTATCCGAATAAGAAATTTTCTGTTCTTTTTGCGCATAATTCGCAATATTTACAATCTGCACCGCATCTTGTTGCACATTTATCACCATTTTTAATAAAATGGGCAACATCGGGCAAATAAGGCAAAAGTTCAGATATTTTTATATCTTTATTTATCGCAATACCGCCCGGGAAAAGTCTGTTAAAAAACATATCAACTGTTAAATCATTAATCCCATATTCAACACAATCAAAGTACAACCTTAACGAAGATAAGTCATTATATTGTGAACGCACTCCGTTGACATCAGCTGTTAATTTAAAATTATTAACTCCTATTGCGGAATAATATTCTATATTCCAAGGGTATATAACCCCTGTTCTATAAAAATAATAAAAATCGCCCATTATTCTTCTCACATTTAAACAATCAAACCTGTTAAACGATATTTCAGAACAATGCGAAATTCTGGCAGGACAACCTTTAATACAATGTTCATTCATAATGAGTTCTATTTTTTTATCGGGAAATGCCTTTCTTAAACCCTTTTGAAAGGCAAAATTTTGATTTTCATCTATTGCCAAATCAATTAAATTAAAGTTAGGGTAATTCCTAAAAAGATTTTCATATTGCGCTAAATTATGGTATTCAAAAGCGGTTGATGTTGAAAGATTAAACACATTAGGCGCAAATTGGTTAATCAGGGTTGCAACCTGCGTATTTCCGACTTTAATATCCCGACAACCGGAATTATACAAAAAATCAAGGAGATATTTAAATTCATCCCTAAATGTATTAAAATCATTCTCGGAAAAAGGTTTTGGGGAATTCATTAAATATGTGAATTGAAAGCCTGAACCTATTGCATATTGCATAAAGTTTTTAAAATCGTCATAGCTTCTGATTGTATGATTTTCGCCTCTCACAACCTGTGTCCATTGATTAAAATTTTTTGCCAACGGAATCGGAATATTTTGATGAAAGCCTGTAACTTTTAATTTTTTATATTTTTGATTAATTTGAGATATCTCATCAATCAAAGAATAATTAAAAGGCATTGGAGTAGAAAATTCATATATACCCGTTTGTTTTGGTATAATTTCCAATTCATCATTTAATGAAACTTCTTTATTGCAGCCGGATAAAATATTAGCACCCGCAACTAAAAGACCTGCTTGAATTAGCTCTCTGCGATTCATTTATATTTCCTTTTTGTGTTTTGTATTAAAGTTCGTATGTGTTTTGGTTTTTCAACTTAACAAAATACAGAAAATGTTAAGTGGAATTTTTTATCAAGATATATCTGGATTTGAGCAGGATAAAAAATAAGAAAAATCAAAAAAATTAGTAAAATTTTTCATTTTTTTGTAAAAAGGAAATAATGTGGTATTATAACTTTATAGAAATAAAAATAACCCACTTAACATTTTCTGTATTTTGTTAAGTGGGTTATATATTTTATCTGTATGTTATAAGGCAGTTTAAAAAAACTATACTTCTTGCACCGCTTTTTGCGTATCTAAATTAAAATGTCTTCTTATTGAAGCATTAATAAAACCTAAAAACAGCGGATGAGGTTTTTGCGGGCGTGACTTGAATTCAGGGTGGAATTGACATGCTACAAAGAAATCGTTTTCAGGAATTTCAACTATTTCCGCTAACAGTCCGTCAGGGCTTGTTCCTGAAATAACAAGTCCATTTGAAGTCAATAAATCTTTGTATTCATTATTAAATTCATATCTATGTCTGTGACGTTCCGATATATTTTCTTCGTTATAGAAACTATATGCCTTAGAGCCCTTTTGAACCTTGCAGGGGTATGCCCCAAGGCGCATTGTAGCACCATATCCAGCAATATTTTTTTGTTCTTCCATTAGGTCAACAACTTTGTAATTTGCACTTTTGTCAAATTCAGTTGAATTTGCATTTTCCAAATTTGCAACATTCCTTGCAAACTCAATAACGGCACATTGCATTCCAAGGCACAGGCCGAGATATGGAATGTTATTTTCGCGCGCATATTTAATAACTTTAAGTTTTCCTTCAATGCCGCGAACACCAAACCCGCCCGGAACAACAACACCATCCACATCTGCAAGATGATATGCAACATCATCATCAGAAACTATATCTTCCGAAGCAATCCATTTTATATTTACTTTTGTAGAATTCTTAAAGCCGGCATGCTTAAGACTTTCTACAACAGATATATATGCGTCATTTAGTTCGGTATATTTTCCTGCAAGTGCAACTGTTATTTCTTTCTTCGGGTTTTTAATTTTATCGACAAGTTCAAGCCACTGGGTTAAATCAGGCTCTCTATTTTCCAATCCTAAAATACGGGAAACCTGTCGAACAATTCCTTGACGTTCAAGGTACAAAGGAACTTCATAAATTGAATTCATATCCTTACATTCAATTACGGAATCTTTATCAACCGAGCAGAATAAGGCAAGTTTATCTTTTTCATTTTTGCCCAAAGGAACGGATGTTCTGAGCACAAGCATTTCAGGCTGGATACCATAACTTCTTAAAACATTAACACTATGCTGTGAAGGCTTTGTCTTAAGCTCGCCTGATGTTTGCAGATATGGTAATAATGTAACATGTATAGACATTGAATTACCGTAGCCGATTTCGCCCCTAAATTGTCTTATAGCTTCAATGAAAGGTAAACTTTCAATATCGCCGATTGTCCCCCCAACTTCCGCAATCAAAATATCAGGGTTAGAATTTTTAGCAGCTTTTATAAGACGAGATTTTATTTCACCTGTTATATGCGGAATCATTTGAACCGTTGCACCAAGGTATTCGCCTTTTCTTTCTTTATTGATAACTGTTTGATAAACAGAACCTGATGTAACATTGTTTACCTGAGAAAGATTTGTTTCAATAAAGCGTTCATAATGCCCAAGGTCTAAATCTGTTTCGGCACCGTCATCACAAACAAAAACTTCGCCATGCTGAAAAGGACTCATTGTGCCGGGATCGACATTAATATAAGGGTCAAATTTTTGAATTGAAACCTTGTATCCTCTACTGACTAAAAGCCTGCCTAAAGAAGCGGCAACTATCCCTTTACCTAAAGAACTAACTACACCGCCTGTAATAAAAATGTATTTTGTCATCATTATCCTTAATTAATACGAGGAACTTTAAAAAATTCACCTTCGACATCAGGAGCATTCTGCATAAGTTCCTCTCTTGTATTTTCATATATCTTAACGTCTTCTCTCATTACATTTGAAAAATCAATGGGATGATTCATGGGTTCAACCCCTTGAGTATCGACTTCATTCATTCTTTCAACATGATTTAAAACATCACCCAATTGATGAGTAAACATTTCTTTTTCATCTTCTGAAAGCTCCAGTCTTGCTAATTTTGCAACATGTTCTACATCTTTAATAGTAATCATATTTTCCCCTTTAATATAAAAATATCAAAAATAATAAGTTATTGCAATTTAATGTTAAGTTAATTTATAATTTTCTTATGGATAAGAAGAACTTATTAATAGTAGAAGATCATGCTTTAACATCTTTTGCATTGAAAACAACCTTGACAGCGCAAAGCTATGCAGGAGAAATTTTTGAAGCAACAAATGCCAAAGACGCATATAAAATCATAGAGAATAATAAAATTGATTTAGTAATCATGGATATAGGCCTGCCTGATACAAATGGCATTGAGGCTACAAAATATATAAAATCAAAATATCATGATATAAAAATTGCAATCTTAACATCACACTGCGATAAAGACGAAGTCATGCAATGCCTTGAAGCCGGAATTTGCGCATACTGCACAAAAGATATCAAGCCACAAAAACTGACAGAGGTAATTAAGGATGTTTTAGAAGGATCAATGTATTTTGATTCTTCGGTTTCGAAATACGTTATAGAAACAACTTCACACCCTAAAAAGCATGAATTATCCGTAAAAGATTGTTACAATTTGACTACACAAGAAAAAAGAGTATTAATATTATTATCAAGCGGGAATAATAACTCGCAAATTGCTAAAAAATTGCAAATATCAGTAAATACAACGAAAGTACATGTGTGTTCCATTTTACAAAAAATGAACGTAGAAGACAGAACCCAGGCGGCAATTAAGGCAATTCGTGAAAATTTAATTATGTAGCGGGGAAAAATGAGCTCCTTAGGTAAAATATTAATAATAGATGATAATTCTAAATTAATGCAAGATGCGCTTCCAATGTACGGATACGAGGTAGAATGCGCCTCAGACGGATTAATGGGGCTAAAACTTTTAGATAACAGCCAAAACTATGATTTAATTCTGCTTGATGTAGTCATGCCTAATTTAGACGGCTGGGAAACGCTCAAAGCGATAAGACAGAATGAAAAAACATCTCAAATACCGATAATTATGTTAACTTCTGTATCAGACGCAAATAAGCAGATTTCAGGGCTAAAATTCGGCGCGGATGATTATATTGTTAAGCCTTTTATTTTACCGAATTTATTGGCAAGAATAGAAGCGTTATTAAGACGCTCAACGTGGAATAAAGATGAAAAACACCATAGCGCGCTTCCCTTTGTAAAAGGGGAAGAAATTTCGCCTTTAACTTCCAGAGAAAAAGAAATCCTCACCCTTGTAGCAAAAGGCGCAACAAACTCTCAAATAGCGCAGAAGTTATTTGTCAGAGAAGTTACAGTCAAAACCCACCTAAATAGTATATACAGAAAACTGAAAGTAGATAACAGGGTGCAGGCAGTGCTGTTAGCACAACAAACCGAAATAATTTAACCTGAGCCGGGCGTGCCGTAGTCCGACGGACTAGGCAAGCGAAGGCGAAGGCAAAAGGATGTGAAGCCCGTAACAATCGTTACTGCAGGTTTATAACATAATAAAGGATATAATATGACAAAAGAAAATTTAGTGGAATTAATATTAAATGATTACGATTCATTTGTTGAATATTGCCAAAATAACAGCGATATAGAAATATCAGAAGCAGATTTTTCTCACGCGAATTTAGAAAACGCTGATTTTACAAACATAGATTTTTCAGGCACAACTTTCCAAGAAGCCAATCTTGTTAATATCAAATTTATAGATTGCGATCTTACAAGCGTAGATTTTTCAAGAGCAAACATTACAGAATGCGATTTTTCAGGCTCAATTTTGAACGGTACAACTTTTAACTACGCTACCGTTAATTATTGCAATTTCTCTGATGCGGATATGGCAGGCGCAAACCTCTCGGAAGCAGATTTATCGGATAGCGACTTATCAACGAGCGAAAATCTGGATTCTTGCAGATTTGACGAAAGCACAGTTTGGCCTGATGATGAAAAATTACCTGAAGAATTTGATTCAACATATAACTATGATTTATCTTCACTCAGAGAAGAAGATGAAGCAACACAAGAAACTTATTAAATGTTAACTAATCTGTTTTTTTCGTCAACATGGGCAATTTTAGGCGAAAAACTCTTTTGTTCTTCATCATTTAACAGTGCATAAGCAACTATAATAACCTTATCGCCAACTTGCGCCTTGCGCGCTGCAGCACCATTAAGGCAAATTATACCGGAATTTGCAGTGCCTTCAATAACGTAGGTTGAAAAACGCTCGCCATTATTGATATTCAAAATCTCAACCTTTTGATTTTTCTTAATTCCTGAGGCATTCAAAAGAACCTTGTCAATTGTAATAGAGCCGACATATTCAAGATTTGCTTCGGTTACAGTAGCTCTATGTATTTTCCCGTATAAAAATTCACTTAGCATAGCATTATTTTAACATAAAAAAATAAATGGAAGAAAAAAATTAAAGTGTTCAGCGTGAGCAGTCGCTCTACGCTTCGCTGCCTTTCCGCCTGACAAATCATAGATTTGAAACGGCGGCATAGTCCAGATTACGCACAAGCCCACCGCCTCATCGGCGCTGTGCATGTGCTCCACATCCTCTTGCCTTTGCAGCGCTCAGCGTGAGCAGTCGCTCTACGCTTCGCGCTGCAAAGGCAAAAATAATGCGGTATGTTTTCACAAACCGCATAAGTCAAGAAAGGAATGGTTAGACTATTAACTAACATGATTATTACACATAAAAAAATACTTGTGCAAATTTATTACTAAATTGTTACATATACTATACAATTTGTTGAATAAATTTTCATACTAGTTAATTCCCCGCTCATCGAGCATATTTTCAACTTCTTTTATAATTGAATTACGCAGAGAAGCGGTAGTATTTTCATCTTGCAAAAAGACAGCACCGGTACCTGCAATAATATAATTTAAGTTGACTTTATAGTCAAGCAATAATTTACTTAACAGATTTAAACCTGCACTTGACTTACCTGTTTCTATATTTGATATAGCCTGTTTTGTAACATTAAGCATATCGGCCAAATCTTGCTGAGATTTATTGAGCATTAGCCTTACTTTTTTAATCCTTGTCCCTATGTTCATAATAAATAACACCTTTACATAATATATTAAATCTTGACATCTATAAATTTTTAATATACTCTACTTAATATAGAAGTCAATTTTATTATAACATAATAAAGTTAAAATTTACAAATAGTTTACAGAATATATGGAAAAGAAAAAAGATATCAACACGATTTACGAACAAAAAATTATCACCAGATGTATTCTAAAAGGGATGACTCTTACACAAATAGCGCAAGAGCTCAAGTGTGCCAAATCTACGGCAGGATACAAAACCAAAAAACTTTTTGAAGAATATTCTTCATGCGATAGATATGAATTTGTAATAAATGTTTTTACGAAATTAATCACAAAATATAAAAACGAAATCGCAAAACTGCAAGAGGAACTTGAAAATTACAAAAAATAAATTTATTAACTCTCTACTTATTCGATTTATCATTAAACCCCGCATTATGCGGGGCTTTTTTTGACTAGAAATTTTTCCTGTTTAAAACATCAAGATACAGGAATTTGTATTTTTGTGCAGAATCTTCCCAAGAAAATTTTGTATTTATACAATTTTTTATAATATTTTTAAATTCTTGCTTCCTGTCATAATAAGTCCAGATTGCATTTTTAATTTCATTTACCATGCTTTGAGCGTCATAAGCCAAGAACTTAAACCCTGTAGCGTTATCATTAGGATAAGCAATGATTGTATCATCCAAACCGCCGACTGCACGCACTATAGGCACAGAGCCGTATTTCATTGCAATCATTTGTGAAATTCCGCATGGTTCAAATAATGAAGGCATTAAGAATAAATCAGACGCTTTGTAAATTTGTTCGGATAAATCGGCTTTAAAATCAATCCATGCCCGAATATTTGAAGAATTATTAGAAGCCCAAATCAGCATGTTTTGATATCCGTCTTCACCTGTTCCTAAAAATACAAAGTCGGCAGGCTGATTCATGAGTTCAAACTTGGCAAAATCGATTAAATCAAGCCCTTTTTGGTAAACAAGCCTTGATATCATTGCGATTAAAGGCCTGTTTGGGTTTTGGGGAAGTCCGAACATTTTTTGAATTTCAGCCTTTAATTTCGGTTTTTGCTTGATATCAAAATTTTTCTTATCGTACTTTGTACCGTTTAAAATACCGCACAATTTATATTTTTGCCCGCGAAGAGTGTAGTCCATGCCCTCACCGCCTGCGGAATCAAGAATTTCTTGTGCATAACGCGGGGAAACCGTTGTAATTTTATCGGCACAATACAAAGCACCCTTGAGCCAATTTACCCTGCCGTAATGTTCAAGACAATCATCACGATAAACATTATCCCAGCGCATATTTGCAAAATCTATAATGGATTTATCGCAAGAACCTTGATATGCGAGATTATGTATTGTGAAAACAGATTTTGTATCTTTATAAAATTCATCAAATTTATAATTAGATTTTAAATATACAGGCAGCATAGCCGTATGCCAATCATTCGCATGAATTATATCCGGTCTGAAATTAATTAATTTTGCATATTCCAATGTAGCAAGGCAAAATGCAACATATCTTTGCATTTCATACATTTCATCACACCATTTTGGATAAACCACATTAAAACAAGAAAAATATTTAGGATTATCAATAAAAAATACTTTTATTTTAGTTGAAGGAACTTCACACATATAAAGTTTAAAAATATGCTGACTATGACCCATATTAAGCCTTAAATCAGAATTAGGAATTTCTGTAATATTATATTTATTTTTATCTATACACCCATACAACGGGGTAAATACAGCGCATTCAACATTTTGTTTATCAAGATACAAAGGTAGTTCGCCTACAACATCGGCTAATCCGCCGACTTTTGAATAAGGTGCAACTTCTGAAGATGCAAACAAAACCCTTAATTCGCGCCTTGCTTTTCTAAATTTGAATTCCATATTCTATCCTTCTTAAAATAATGATAATATTTTTAAAACTTCTTTTAATAATTCCTGTGAATCATCCTTATCCAGCACCGAAATTGCCTGTTCTAAAGGATTTTGATATTCGGTTTTATTATAGCCTAAAGATTGTAAAATTGTAACTGTTTGATTAATTGTTTCATCCGATATTATAGAATTTGTATTTTTAGATGTAATTAAATCAGCTGTTATATCAAGTTTTGTCAGTTTGTCTTTTAATTCAAGAACAATTTTTTGCGCCATTTTAGCACCCACTCCTTTTGTTCTTGAAATAAGTTTATCGTCACCCGAAATTACCGCATTAACCAAATCATCCGTTTCAAATTCATCTAAAAGTGCAAATGCAACTTTTGTACCTATACCCGATACAGCGGTTAAAATATCAAAAATTGTTCTGTCTTGTTTATTCAAAAAACCGCAAAGAAGCATGGAATCTTCTTTGTGAATTAATTTAGAATATATTTTTATTTCGGAATTAATATCCGGTAGTTTTTGCAAAGTTCTTAAATTAATCAAAAACCTATAGCCGATACCTGACACCTCAAGCGTACAATAGGGAAATTTTTTATCGGCCAAAATGCCTTTAAAATAATCGTACATGTTAACTCCTTAACTAAATAATAGCAAAAAAGTCATTAAAAGAAATAAAATATAAACAATGTGTTACACTTGTTGAACTTTTTTCCAAATATTAGAATAAAGTTCTTTTCTAAGGTAAGAATCGTCATTATATTTTCTCAGCATTTCGCGTGCATATTCTAATTTATACTCATTTACAGGATATTCCCGAACAGGCTCGAAACCGTTTGCAAGCATTACATCCATTAATTCATTTATATCAATGCCTGTATCTTGTTCTCTATAGCTGAATGCCACAACACCATTGGGTTTTAAAACTCTGTTTATCTTTTTTGCAACATCATTTAATACTTCAATATGGTTAGAAGTCATCACCCTTTTGGGGTTATCTTCGCTTGACGGTTCACATAGAAGATGATAAAGGGTATTTCTAAAAAGCAAGATATCAACACTATCTTTTTTGAATAATTTATCAATTTCAAGAGCATTGCCCTGCTTAAAACTGCAATTCTCAAACGCACCGTCATTTAGTTGAAATTCTTTATTTCCTACAGGGTGAAAATAATTATGGAATTTTTTTGCACATCTGCGCTCATAATCTCCGCCATAATAATAAAAATAACTTTCATCACGAAGAAAATTTTCATAATGAGAATCAATTATATATCTGCCTTTTTGCGCTTCGTCTATTGCATTTTGTGAAACATCAACCCCGATTAATTTTAAACCCTTAAAATCATCCAGCATCATTGCATAACTGTATAGTTCTTTTCCACTTGAACAGCCCATGGATACAAGGTTTATCTCATCTTGATTTGAAAAATTTTCCTTTAAATATTTTTGAAGTAATAAATCGGTAATTATTTCATCACGCCTAAAAAAGGAAGTCTGGTGAATAAGTTCTCCTAACGGAACTATATTTGTTTTTTCATTCCTTAAACATGATTTAAAACTATACGTCTTATAAGAAATTGGGGAAATTTTCATTATCAATACCTTTACATAATAATAAAACTTCTGAATATAGTTTTTTGCATTTATGAAGTTTTTTGTAAATAGGGATTTTGCTGGTATAATATCTTTAAAAAGAAAGGTTTTATATGAATAAAGTTATGCTCTCCGGTGCCGAAATATTAATCAAATCCCTTGTTAAAGAAGGGGTAGAAGAAGTCTTTGGATATCCTGGAGGGGTTGTCTTACCTTTATATGACGCTCTTTATTTGCAACATGACATTAAACACTATCTGGTAAGACATGAACAAGCTGCCGTACATGCCGCGGAAGGCTATGCAAGGGTAACTGCCCGTGCAGGCGTTGCAATTGTTACATCAGGCCCCGGCGCATGTAACACCATTACAGGCCTTGCAAATGCTTATTATGACGGAACACCGCTTATTTTAATTACAGGACAGGTAAATTCCAAATTAATCGGCGGAGATGCCTTTCAAGAAGCAGATGTTGTCGGCATAACGCGTTCTTGTTGCAAACACAATTACCTTGTAAAAGATGTTAGGGATTTAGCCCGTATTATAAAAGAGGCATTTTATATCGCAACTACAGGAAAAAAAGGGCCTGTAGTAATAGACATTCCCGTTGATGTATTTAGCGCCAAATGTCCTTTTGAATACCCCAAACAGGTAGATTTAGTAGGATACAACCCAAATTATACAGGTCATCCTCTGCAAATTAAAAGAGCCTTTGAAGCCTTAATTGAAGCAAAGCGCCCCGTTATTATTTCAGGCGGCGGTGTTATGGCGGCAAATGCAAGCAAAGAATTAATTGAAGTTGCAACCAAATTGCAAATCCCCGTTGTACATACGTTAATGGGTACCGGAACATTCCCTGATAACCTTGAAAACAGTCTTGGGATGATGGGAATGCACGGAAATTATTGTGCAAATCTGACAGTTGCAAACGCAGATGTTATTTTTGCAATAGGAACAAGATTTTCAGATAGAATTACGGGCTGCTTAAACAAGTTCGCGCGCGACGCACAAGTAATTCACGTTGATATAGACCCTTGCTCAATTTCTAAAAACGTAAAAGCCTCTATTCCGATTGTAGGTGATATTAAAAATGTTTTAACGACATTAATACAACAGATTAATAAATCACACCATAAGGTTAACATTGAATTAAAAGATAAATGGTTTCAAGATATTAACGAATGGAAGAAAAAAATTGCCGTTGCGCAAAAAATGGGCGATAAATTAAGCGCAATAACGGTTTTAGAAAAAATTTATGAATTTACTAAAGATGATGAACCAATTGTCACAACAGAAGTTGGACAGCACCAAATGTGGACTGCGCAAAACTTCAAGTTTAATAAACCAAGAAAATTAATAACATCAGGCGGTTTAGGAACAATGGGTTTTGGTTTTCCCGCTGCAATGGGCGCAGCAGTAGGTGCTAAAAACAAATATATCTTAAACATTGCAGGCGACGGCTCAATTCAAATGAATATTCAAGAATTAATGACTGCCGTTGATTATAAGTTTAAAATTATAAATTGCATAATCAATAACGGTTATCTTGGCATGGTTCGCCAATGGCAGGAAAAAATATACAATAAACACTATTCACAAACAAAAATTTCATCTCCCGATTTTGTAAAATTAGCAGAAAGTTATGGTGCACTTGGATTAAGAGTAGAGCATGAAGATGAAATTATGCCTGCTTTAAAATCTGCAATAGAATTTAACGGGCCGGTTATGATTGATTTTGTTTGCGAAAACTTTGAAATGGTTTATCCATGGGTATTAGCAGGAGATGCAATAGATAAAGTATTACTATCAAGGGAAGGGTGCTAGTTATGACAATAAACCACACAATATCGGTACTTGTTTCAAATGAAGTAGGGGTATTATCAAGAATAGTTGACCTTTTTTCAGGACGCGGATACAATATCGAAAGTCTGACCGTAGCTCCTACTATTGATAGCATTTATTCCCGCGTTACAATTGTCACTCCCGGTGATGATGATGTTATCGAGCAAATTTGTAAACAGCTAAACAGATTAATACCGGTTATAAAAGTTGCAAATTTATCTCTTGGGGACGCGATAGAATATGAAATCGGCCTTTTAAAGGTTGCGGTTAATGACGAAAACAGGGCCGAATTTATGAATATTGTTGCACAAGCACAAGCAACAATAATGGATGTAACCGATAAAATATATACCGTAAAAATAGATGGAGATGAGCAAAAGGTGCAAACTTTTGCAGAATTAGTGCGCGGGTACGGAATTAAAGAATTTGTACGTTCAGGAAAAGTTGCAATTACGAAGAGCGGACAATTTTCAAACTTCAAAAAACAAAAAAATGAAATTCTTAACTCTGCGCAAGCATAAGCTATGAGAAAAATAAAAGTACAAACTAAGTTATCGTATTTAGCTTTAATTTTGCTAACTGTCCTTGCGCTTGCGTTTGGAGCACTAGTGGTATATATTATCTATTTTGCGGATTTCGCTTCATCAAGAAGCAAAAATGACGGCATAGAGCTATTAATTATCATTTTTGCAGCTTTGCCAATACTTTTTAAATCAACCATAAGTAAGGATATTTACGTTTCAGACATCTTATTATTTGACGATTATCTTGAATTAATTTACAAAAAGAACAATAAAGAAGCATTCAAAAGAAAAATATTCAAAAATGAAATAAAAGAATACAGTCTTGTATCTGACATATCTATTCAAAAATACGGTTCTAAAAGCCAAGTTTGCGTTTGCATTACCAATAATAAAATCACTTTAAATAACGGAGAGTGTATATTCTTCAACCATAATTCATTTACAAAATTATTTGGATGTCCTTACCAATTTTTGCTTGATATGTTAAAAGTGTCAAAAGAAATACCTAATTTTAAATACAGATTAAAGGGCGACAACGAATTTGCCAAAAAAGATGTCGAACACTTTATAATAAACGGGAAAAGGATGTCTGCTTCAGCACAGTTTAAATATTCAATGAAAAAAATTCCGTTTGTCGCAAAGATAGTTTTAGGTTTTTGCTGTTTAACAACAATTTTAAGTATCGGTATGATTATATATTTGAGCTTGCCGGCAATGCCTTTAAGACAGGAAGAAAAAATTTACATGACTCATTATAATATTGCTTCCGATTTATATACAAAAAAGAAATATAACGAAGCAATTACCGAATTAAATAAAGCAAAAAGCTATGCCAATGACAATCCGGAAGTGTATCTTCAATTAGCATATAATTATCAAAAATTAAAAAATTATAATGACGCCATAAAAGAAGCAAAAGAAGGCTTAAAATACGTTAATAACAAAAATACACCTTACAGAAAATTTCACAATTTTAAATTTACAACTAAAGAAGATATTTCTCTATATAGTATTATAGCTAAATCAGAAAGAAAATTAGAAAATTACCAAGAAGCAATTAATGCCTATACATATATAATTGATAATTCACACTACACTTATAATGACAGCCATTTTTGGCGAGGTTGGTGTTATTATAATATCGGGAATTTAAGTAATGCACATAAAGATTTTCTTGAGCACAAAAGTATTATTTTAAAATACTTCAAAGATCAGGAAGAAACAGAATACAAAGATATTTACCCAAGATATACACGGGAAGATTTAGAAAAAGTTAACTCCTGGTTAGCTTCAACATAATTTTATTTTATATCAAAACACAAAATAACCTCGCTCGTTAAATTAATTTTTAACGGCGGGGGCTTTTAAACCTTATTGCACGAATAGAATTGATTGTGCAGAGGTGAATGTTTCTATATCAATTAATAATTAAAAATGCCTGCAAATTATGCAGGCATTTTAGAAATATTGTTATCAAATATTATAAGATATTTGATGTAATCATAAAGTGAACTCTCATACTTGAAGCGTCATGAGGTCTGTTTACTATCGGTACACCGAAGTAAACGTTACCTGATAAGTATCTTGTCATCTTTAATACAAGACCGCCACCGACGCTCATCACAAAATCAGAGCTCTTGTAATCGTATGAATAATCACCAAACCAGCCCATATCACAGAATGCCGCTAGTCTGATAGAATCATCAATAAATCTTAGTTTGTCAGGCAAGTGATTCAAGAATGGGATAGGAGCACGGAGTTCTAAAGAACCTGTAACACCGTAATCTCTTAAGAAGTAGCCTTCTTCAAAACCTCTAACGGATGAAATACCACCAATTTGAAGTTTATCAGCATACCATACATCTCTGTTTACCCATTGACCGTTTGCAGAGAAGATACCCATCATTCTCCAAGGTAATACCTGCAAGCGTGCTAATGAAGCCTGTAATTTAACCATTTTGTTTGTAGGTACTTTTTTGTTGTATTCGCCGTAGAGGTCATTTGAAGCACCAAATACATCTATACCCTTTGCGATACCAACATTAGCAAACCATTTGCCGTAAACATCATCTTTAATGTTGGTTAAGTTGAATTTAATGGCTCTTGTTCTATAGCCATATCTTTCTTCACCCATCATTTTTGTTTTGGTGTTTCTCATATCAAAAGCAATATCACCATATAATTTATAGTTTTCGGTTTTAATCAATCTTCTTGTTAAATCAACATAGAAGTTGTGAGATTGACCTTTAACTTTATATGGCTTAAATTCACCTTTATCAATTTCAGTACCTGAATATGAATAACCTAAATTTAATTTAGTTTCATGTCTGCCAATCGGAACAGAATAGAAAACACCTTGACCGATTGATGATCTTGCAATTGAAGTTGTAGATAAGATTTGATCACCAAAGCCTGTTAAGTTGCTCATGCCTGCAAATATAACGAAACGATTTAAACCGACAGAAGAACGACCTTGGTTA
Organism: Candidatus Gastranaerophilales bacterium; assembly: GCA_017475485.1. Lineage (GTDB taxonomy): Bacteria > Cyanobacteriota > Vampirovibrionia > Gastranaerophilales > Gastranaerophilaceae > RUG14156. The sequence continues at coordinate 36,919 of JAFVFO010000056.1, forward strand.
TCAAAACGGAAGTCAAAGTCAATCGGAAATCTGTCTTTTACATTTAAGGTTAAATCCGTATATTGTTCAGAATCTTCATTATCTTGAAGAGCAACAGCACCTTTAATATAGTCTGTAGCATTTATTTCACGAAGTGATTCTTGAATATCAGCAACATTTAATACTTTATCTTCTTGAATATTTTTATCTTTTAAGAATGTTGCATTTAAGTATTTTTTTCTGGCCCATTTATTGCCTTCAATAGTAATATTACCGTATTTACCTTCCAAAACAACAATTTCTACATTACCGTCTTCAACCTTTTGCGGAGGAAGATAAGCAGTTGTAGAAATGTAACCGTTTCTTTGATAATGTTCTGTGATAGCGTTTGCCATGCCGATTAAATCATTAATTGTAACTTCATCGCCAACTCTGTCACAGATAAGATTCATTAATTGTTCTTCGGTATATTCGGTATTACCGGTAATATGAATTGAATTTAATTTGAAAGACACTTCTTTATTCGGAAGATTTTGAAGTTTATCTTTCATTTCTTTGTTCATTTTAATATCTTCTTCTTGGTGTTCTCTTTCGCGGTCATCACGAACTCTTTGTTCGTAGTCCTTGATTTGACGAAGATTTGTCTGGTCAATAACACCTGAATCGAAGTTACCTATTCCGTTAGGAATAACATTTGTACCTGCTTCCGGCCCTGCGAATACCCCTTGTGTACCTATCATAAAACAGATAGCAAGGGCAATTGAACTTAATTTAATTTTAGCTGACTTATGCACTTTTCTTAAATTCCTTATAAAATGTTATCTGTGGAACATGCACAAATACTAATGTGCAATACTATAATAAAACATGTTTGTATATTAAACAATAAATTTATTAGATGATATTTATCTTACTACAAAAAGAGCGTAAACAAAAATTTTTGCGGATATGTAAAGTTTTGTAAAGAAAATACGGGGGTTTTTGCATAAAAAAAGCATAAAATCATTGTTTTTTTACTCATTTTTTGCTAGAATACTGTCTGCTAAATTAAATTAAGGATTTTGTTAATTTTTGTAAAATTACATATATTTGAATGAAAACTTTTTTGGTTTTCGGGGTTTTAAATATATATAAGCATATGGATTTTAACAACACAATCTTGAATGTTTAACGAAAGGGAACGATATTATGAATCAGTTTAAAAGAAAATTAACTGCGTTTACCGCTATGTTAGCTTTTCTTTCACTATCATCAGCAGCCACATTTGCCCTTGATACCACAGATGCAAATGTTCTTGGCAAAACAGGAAACATGGAATTTGATCATTCGTTAGGTGCAAACAGAACAGATGTAAATATTAATGACGTTAACGGCGCTGTAGGTCAGGTCGATTGGAAAGAATTCTCAGTAAACTCAAATGAGCATGTAAACTTTGGTTTTTCCGGCTTATCACAAACAATCATCAACCGTGTATTAGGCGGTAAAACTTCTACCATAATGGGTAAAATGACTTCTTCTTGTATGGGAAATGGTGCTTGTGAATCTTATAACAATACAGGCAAAGTTATTTTCATCAATCCGGCAGGCATGTTATTCGGAAACGGTTCTCAAGTTGATATCAACTCATTCACAGCATCAACTTTTGATATGAAAAATGCTCAAAACTTAAAAGGCCTATCAGGTGCAGCATTACAAGACTACCAAAACAATGTATTAAACAAAGCGTCAGCTACTCATAATACTATTACCGTTGGCGGTGTAACATATCATCAAGGTGAAGTAGTACTTGATTCTAATTACCAAGACGCATTCAATACGGCAAACAATGGTTCTGCTATACAATATGACGCAAATGCAACCAAAGCAATTAAATTAGACGGTGCTACATTCTCACATTGGGCAAGAACAGGCAATCAATTCGACTTCAATACCGAATTATCCGCAAGCCCGAATAAATCTATTGCATTTGTATCTAATAATATAGATTATAAAGATTCATTAATCAGAACAGGTTTAAATTATAACTATACAGCAGTAAGTCAAGACGGAAACGGTAACACTGTTTCAACTCCTTACTCATATTCTAATGTTAAATTAATCACTGCTGACGGTGTTACATTTAACTACCTTGGCAACGGTTATATTGACTACCACGAAGTAGCAAGCACAGACAATCATTCTGATGTTGCAAGAACAATCACAATGGACAACTCAGGCTTATTGGCCGCTGACCCTTCAAAAGAAGCAATCGTTGCAGGCGAAGTTGATATCGAACAACGCGCAGGCGTTGCAAACGGCGCTCAAGCAAGCGTTAAAATCAAAGATACAATTATCAAAGGTATGAAATTGGTTAACAGAGAAAATGGCGATATCGTTATCACAGCTTCTCAAGATATCCTAGTTGACCATTCACGTTTAGAAACAGACAACACAACTGCTATTAGTGCAATTGACGGTTCAGCAACCTCTACAATTCACAGACACGGCGGTGAAGTTTATATTTCAGGCGATAAGAATGTTACAGTTAAAGATTCAACTGTTATCACATCAGGTTCATTAGGAACAGTTGCTTATGCCGATAACTCAGGTGCAATCAGAATTAACGCAGGTGAAGGCACCGCTAAAGTTGAAGGTTCAAAATTATTAGCAGACGGCTACACTAAAGTTCAGTCTGATGATAAAGTTGATATTGATAATTCAATACTTCAAGCATACAACACAACAGATACAACAACAGAAAAAGATGTTGTTATCACAGGTCCTAACGGTGTTAAAATCAACAATACCGATATGAACTCAAAAGGTGATATCAAAATATTAGCAGGCCACAGTTCAACAGGCAAATTAACCGGCAATGTTGAAATCACAGGCGATAATACAAAAACAATTGCTGAAAATGATGCAAATCAACCAATTATTAAAGCTAAAAAATCAATCAATATTCAAGGTAAAAATACATCTATCAGCAATACAACCTTAGCTTACAATGAAGCAAACGGTTTAAAATTCTATGACGCAACTAAATCAGGTGATGACTATACAAATAATGTAGTAATCAAAGATAACACAGCTTTCTCACCTTATGCAGTTAATGCTTCAGGCAAAGAAATCATTGCAGATGATGTAACAATCGAAACAAACGGTAATTTAACATTTGATAATGCAAAAGCTCAAAGAGCAGAATATGCAATCAAATTCGACCGTCAACAAGTTGACGCTAACGGAAACATCATTGCAACAGGCTACAACCTTGATTCAGCTTACGACTTACATGATGACGGTTCAGTTGACGGCATTCACTTCATTACAAAAGACAACCCAATGCAGTTAGATGCTGTTAACCTAAATATCAAATCAACAAACGGTAATGTAACTGTTCAAAACGGTTCTAATATCAATGCTTCAAATAATACAACTGTTTTAGCTCAAAATGGTAACTATAACCAGACATCTTCAACTGTTTCTGCAGGCAATGATATTACTATAACCGCTAAAACAGCAGGTTTAGACTCATCAACCGTTCAAGGCGGAAACAATGCTACAATTCACGCTACAACAGGCAATATTAATGTAACAGGTTCAAGCGTTTTAGCTTTAACAGGAAATGCTGAATTAACAGCAGACGCAAACAATGCAAATATTAATATTGAAAGCAAAACGACTTCAGGCACTACTCGTAAAAGTAACGTTGAAGCCGGTAATGATACTAAAGTTACAGCTAAAAAGAATGTTACAATCAACAATTCAAATGTAATCGCAGGTTCTGACGCTGCAGGCTATGACGTTACACACGATGCACAAGATAATATTGGTACAGTTGAAATTACGGCTGATACAGGTTCAGTTAGCATAAAAGATAACTCTAAAATCAATTCATTTGATAAAGACGTTAAAATTATCGCTAATGACACAATTACATTCGGTGCTCAAGGTGCAACAGGCGTTAATATAGACAAAACAACCGATATCACAGCTAAAAATAAAGTCTTAATTCAATCAAAATCAAATGATATCGTTGCAGAAAAAACAACAATGCCTACTATTAAATACGGTGAAGACTTAACATTTAACGCAGGTAAGAATAATATCATAACCAGCCAAGATTCACTAAAATCCGTAAATGTTAACTATATCGCAGGCGATTCTAACAAATTTTATACTCAAGGCGATATCCAATTCGTAAATTCAACATTAGAATCTCCTAAAAACTTCATTGAATCAGGCAAAGATGTTATCTTAAACAACTTAACTATCAATGACGCAACAACTAATCCAAAAGATACAGTTACAGAAATCTATGCTAACGGCAACGTTACAACATACAATGTAACAGGTGAAACTCTTGGTGCTAAAGATTCAGGTGACTATTATACATATCCTCAAAATGTATCAAGCAACAGAGTTGCAAAAAATGGTCAAAACTTAAAAGACTACAACAGCAACTTACAAAGCACTAATTTAGATATCAACCAAACAAAATTAAAAGTTCAAACAGATACTGTTAAAGACGCTAATAACCCTGATAACGGTTCTATCACATTAGTACTTAAAAATGCTGATAACACAAATGCAGGTCTTGAATTAAAAGCACAAAATGTTACAAGTTTAAATCAAGATCCTACAACAGGCGACTTCAAACAAGGCTACTACAAAACAGGAACTCCTGAATGGGATAACAACATAGCTGAAAAAGAAGGCCCTGAAATTCATCTGAATGCAACAGACGGCGCAATTGCAGTTAAAGAATTGTATTCCGATAAATTAACTCTTGATGTAAATGACAGAATCTTTGCAGATGATACTACAGGAACTCCTGTAATCACAGTTAAAGATAGAGGCGGTTTAAGCATTGACCCGTATGTTAACTACACAGACGGAACTCCTCAAGGCTTCACTTATGACCAAAATTACGATACTACTAACGTTAACACAACAGGCGGTGTCTTAACATTTGGCGAATGGTCTGATTGGGCTCCTACAGGTCAAACTTGGACTGACGCAAACGGTGTAGTTCACACTATTTACGATAGCACAAGAGATGGTAATATTTCCGACAAGATTACAACTCAAACAGATCAAAGACATACAATAACATTTGATAACAATGGTAATCCTGGTGAATTCACATTAGTATATGACAAAACATCTACAACAGTTGAACCGGGTCGCGATATTACAGCTCAAAACGTAAAAGATAACCCAATTACAATCAACAATGTAACTAAGCCAAACGGCGATCCTGCAACTCCAAGCGATTTCATCAAAACAATGGATGATACTTGCGAACCGACTCCGGATGTTGACAGACGTGATGAAAACGGTGCAATTCCTCTAATGAACGGCTTAAGAACAACATTACCGAGAGAAACCGTTGAAATCTCTAAAACATCAACCGTAGCTGATAACACAGCTGACCAAACAGCAAACATAATGTCAGCCGCTGCTAAAGTTGACTTAGGTCAAGAAATAGACGCAAGCTATGATGATGATAACAATGATTTAGATGCAGATGAATAATCAAATCTAAACAAAACAAAAACCGCACCCGAAGGTGCGGTTTTTTTATATATAAAAAATTATTGCTGATAAATCCAAACGTCGAAACCGTATGATTTCAATTTCTGTGCTTGCGTTTTAGCTGTGTGGAAATCTTGATATGAACCCATTTGAACACTATAGACATCACCTACTTTGCGCACAAAAGGAGAAAGGCTTGAATCTTTAGCTTTAATATCGGATTGCAATTTGGCTGCTTCATCAAACGAAGAAAACCTTCCCACTAAAACCTTTGATGAAATTGTGACATTCTCATCAAAAGAAGTTTTTTTGGGAATAGGCGCTTTGCCTGCAAAATGTTTTACTTCATCAATAACATCATTAAGTCTGTTTGCAGAAGTTTCGCTTTCTTTATTTTTAGCTTTAATTTTTTCCATTTTATCTATTTTTTTACTGTTTTCAATATGTTCAGGCGAAATTACCTGTTCTTTTTTCTGCTTATCAGATTGAATGATTTTGGCTTCCGAAGGTGCATTTTCTTCTTGTTGAATAAGCATAAGCCGTTTATCTATTTTTCTTTGTTCGTCATCATAATCAACGGTATTATAGCCCGAAATTGAAGAAGGCTCGGAATTACTGTAGGAAAAATCACCTTTTGTATATTCAATATCCATTTTTGCGGAATATTTCATGATTGCAACGACAACAATTATGAAAATAACAACAAAAGTAGCAAAAAAAAGCTGAATTAAAAAATTAAATTTAGATATGGTTTTGTTTTGTTTTTTCAGCTCAGTCTGCATTTTACTTTTTTTATATGCAAAATAATCAGATGTATCAAATTCCACTACTATGCTCTGCCTCTTACTTTATATGTTGCAAGTTTAATATCTTCAATTTCCGTTTTATACTTATTCATTATTTTGTTTGCAAGCTCCTTAACATCTGTTATACCCATTTCTGATAAATCAGAAGCATTGATAGGAGCTCCTTCTTTAATTATATTCAATCCGGTATGGATAAGGCAAGAATTTATTGATTTTGTAGCAATTGAAACAGATAATTTTCTGTTATCAAAAAACAAATCGTCGCCATTTCTTTTTGTTTTGACATTATATTCTTCTAAAACTTCCTTAATTATAGAAATAAAAAGCCTTTGCGCAAAGACCATACCATATAAATTAATATCAAATTGTTCTATTATAAAATTCAGCATTTTTTTAGAATAAATAGGTTCATTGTTAATAACATCTTCCAAATCAACCATTTCGTCAAGTTTTACATCAACTTCTCCGACAAACGCAGCAATTGCATCACCCAAAATATGAAAATTCTCATAAATCCAGTGGGGTCTAAGTTCTGAGCCTGTATATCTTATTTCTTTTTCAATAAATAAAGTTTGCATTTTAAAATATTTCCTTAATCAATTCCGGTTTTTTTGATTTTATAACAGCATTATACAACAATTTGCATGACATACATTCAAGACAATGCTTTTTGTTATTTTGCATTGAATTATAACAGCTTTTAATTAAATCAAAAGATAAATTATTATCTATTGCATAATTAACAATATCAACCTTATTCATGTTTTTACAAGGGGCTATTATTTTAGCATGGACTTGGGTCGAATATAATAAAAAGTTATTTGAGGCTTCAATAAATTCAAGGCTGTTATCTGAAAATTGCTCGGCTTCTTCCTTGTTTAAGCCCATAATAATATTTTGAATATTGTATTTATCACAATAGCTTCCTGCAATATTTAAAAAAAGCCCATTCCTGTTTGGAATCCAAACATCTTCAAACTTATCAAAATTATCATTATCCGAATTGGTAAGTGCGTTATCACAAAGCTCTTTCAAAAAATTCAGCTCAATAGTTTTTAATTCAATATTGTATAATTTTGAAATTTCCTTAGAAGCATCATTTTCCTCTTTGAATGCTTTTTGGCCATAGTTAAAATTTAAAGCCAAAACCATATTGTTATCTTTTTTTGCAATATCAAGCGCAACAAAGCTATCCAGTCCGCCTGATAAAAGTATAAGTGCATTATTCATTTTCGTATTCATCTATTATTTCTTTTGCGGTTCTTTTTAATTCAAAGTCAAATTGCCCTTCGATTATTTCATCAAGAATTTTTCTATCTGAAATATTATATAGCGCAATCAGCGCATTTTTCTTCACTTCGATATCATCATCATATAAAAGTCTATCGTAAATCAATTCATAAGCACAGTCAAATTCTGAATTTGATATAGCTTCAATAGCAGAAATTCTTAATTGAGCAGATTTATCAAGCAGCGAATTTTTCAAAATATGCAATGCGCGCTTATCCTTTTGAATATCGAACTTAGAAACCGCCTCAACTATGCGCTCTTTCAAGTAAGAAAACTTATCTAAAAACATTTGTTTGGTATTTATAATGCTGTCAAAAACATCCAGCGCTCTGCTATCGCCCAGCATTCCCAATGCAACAACAGCCGATTCTTTAACATAGGCAGAATTTTCTTGTTCATCATTAACAACATTAGACAAACTTTCAAACGCGTTTTTATCTCCGATTTTACCAAGAGCCTCAGCAGCCGCTAATCTTATTTTATAGTTTGAATTTTTATTATTTAAACAATTAAGCAAAACCGGAACGCAAGCGGTATTTTTAAAATTAGATACAGCTTTTATAGCCAATACTTTTAAATCAAAAAAAGCATTATCTTGAAAATCTCTTGATATAAAATCTAAAAGCGGATACATAATATCTAAATAACGTGTTTTATTGATATGCCTTATCGTAGCATTTAAAAGTTTAACATCTTGCTTATTTTCAAGAATGTATTTATACACCTCAATCACACCACGCGGCTTAAAAGTATTTTTTAAGTTTTCAAAAATACTTTCATAATCTGTATTATGATCTAAATTTTTTTCTAAATATGAAATGATATTTTCAGAAAAAGAATTTTGCATTTCAATAAAGCCACATTACACACATAAATTTAACCATAAAGAGGTTTAGTTGTAAACTTTTTTAACAAATTTGAAAAAATAGTCTTTAAAAGTTTCCGTTTTAGTGTTAAAACATATCAGAATAGAGATTTTTAGTAAACATGTCGGAAGTTACATATCAGCAAGCGGTCGAGCAAATAAAAAATAATTTAGATATAGTGGATGTTATATCTAAATATGTCATGCTAAAAAAAACCGGCAGGAATTTTCAAGGTCTTTGCCCTTTTCACAATGAAAAAACGCCATCTTTTGTTGTAACTCCGGATAAACAAATTTTCAAATGCTTCGGCTGTGGCGAAGGCGGAGATGTTATCAGTTTTCTAATGAAAATTAATAATCAATCTTTTTCAGAAGTGATTGAAGAACAGGCTGCTAATTTCGGAATAGAACTTCCAAAGAAAAATGCTAAAAATGCTCTCGCTTATAAGCATGCAAAAGAACGTATTTATGATTGCCTTGATTTAGCAAATAAATTTTTCACAAAAAACTTACAATCAAATCAAGGTGCGCTTGATTATCTAAAAAAACGCGGCATAGATGATGTTGCAATAGGCAAATTTTCACTTGGCTTAGCACCAAAAGGCAATAATGAATTAAAAAACTATATGACAAACCTTGGCTTTACAATTGATGAATTGTCAAAAGCCGGACTTGTATATGAAAAAGACGGAGCATTCTATGACCGATTTAAAAATAGAATTATAATTCCGATAAAAGATGTTAATTCAAATACAATTGCCTTCGGCGCACGCGCAATTCTGGAAGGGCAAATGCCGAAATACATCAATTCGCCCGAAAGTGTTGTATATAATAAAAGCTCCGTTTTATTCGGATTAAACAGGGCAAAAGACGCAATCAAAGAAAGAGATAGCGTTATTTTTATGGAAGGATATTTTGATGTAATTTCAGCACACTTAGGCGGTGTTGAAAATGCGGTTGCAACCTGCGGAACAGCACTAACTCCGCAGCATATAAGATTAATCGGCAGGTATTCTCCCTCAAGAAGAATTTATCTTGCCTTCGATACAGATTCAGCAGGCAAAAAAGCAATTGAGCATGGCGCTGACGTAATTAAAAATATATTTTCGGCATTAGGCGATATTAAACAATACGATTCAAATTTTATGGAAACTTCCGACAATGTTTGCGAAATTCGTGTCGTACAAGAAATTCAAGGCAAAGACCCCGATGAATTCATAAGAGAATTTGGCGGCGAAGAATATTTAAAAAAAGTTGAAACAGCACCACTATTGCTTGATTATCAGCTTAATCAAATTTATTCGGATATAAAAGGCAAACTGACTCCGCAAGAAAAAAGCAAATATGTAATACATTTGGTTGATATTTTGTATCAAATTAAAAATCCTGTCATTTTAGACGAATATATAAAGGTAGCATCTTTTAAACTTGATGTTTCACAAACAATTCTAAAAACGCAAATCATGAATAAACAAAGTGAAGTTTTTGGAATTATGCAGGTACAAAATGAACCGCAAATAAAAAGAAATAACGAAAACCCTTATGAAGCAATGGAAGAAAACCTTGTTAAACTGGTGTTTTCAGCACATGACGAAGCTAAATTATATTATATAAAAGATAAATTAAAAGAATATTCATCAATATCTAAAATCCTCTGTTCGATTGAAAAACAACTGAACGAAGTAAATAATATTGATGAACTGGCAAAAAAACTTTTTCTTGAGTTTTATAATGAACAGGAAATACAGAATAAAATATCAGATAATATTTTTTCTTCGCATGAATTTGACAACTTATCCTTAGAAGACTACTGTAAGGCAGTAGATGAAACTCTATTGCGTCTTTACAAGTTGCAGGAAGAATCAAAAAAAGATGAACTCAGAAAAATGTTAAGAGACGATGCAATATCACAGCAAGAAAAATTGCAAATCCTACAAAGTATTTCAAAAAATTAAATCAACAAATTGGAGAATAAATCAATGAGCAGAAAAAGAAATTCCGATAGTTCAGTAATAAGCGTCTTGGATAAATCAGAAATGATTGAAGAAGATGAATATTTTGACTCGACCGGACTTGAAACAGATAATATTTCCAACATAATGAGAACACAAGGTGTCAGCAATGTTGATACATCAAGCGTTAACTATTTTGACCAGTCGGAAGATGAAGATCAAATAGAAGGCGATATTTCCGCACCTAAAGGCATTTCGATAGACGATCCTGTCAGAATGTATTTAAGAGAAATCGGCAGAATTAAATTGTTAACTGCTGATGAAGAAATTGATTTGGCAAGAAAAATTGTTGCAGGCGGAAACTCGGGTGCTGTTGCAAAAAGAAAACTTGTTCAGGCAAACCTGCGTTTAGTCGTTTCAATTGCAAAAAAATATGTTGGACGCGGAATGTTGTTTTTAGACCTAATTCAAGAAGGAAACCTTGGCTTAATAAGGGCAGCTGAAAAATTCGATCATGAAAGAGGCTATAAATTCTCAACTTATGCAACTTGGTGGATTAGACAAGCAATCACAAGAGCAATTGCAGATCAGGCAAGAACAATCAGAATCCCTGTTCACATGGTTGAAACTATCAATAAATTGAAAAAAGTTACAAGAAAATTAGCTCAAGAGCTTGCAAGAAAACCGTCTGAAGAAGAATTATCACAAGAAATGGGTATTTCGATTAATAAATTACGAGAAATCATAAAAGTTGCCCAAGAACCCTTATCTTTAGAAACTCCTATCGGCAAAGAAGAAGATTCACGCCTCGGTGATTTTATTGAAGATAAAGACGCAGACGCACCTGTTAAGACAGTTGCCCATGAACTTTTAAGAGAAGATTTGGCAGAAGTTCTAGGCTCTTTATCTCCTCGCGAACGTGATGTTTTAAGACTTCGTTTCGGTATGGATGACGGTCGCCAAAGAACATTAGAAGAAGTAGGGCAATTATTTGGTGTAACCCGCGAAAGAATCAGACAAATTGAAGCAAAAGCATTAAGGAAGTTAAGACATCCAAACCGCTCAAAACGCTTAAAAGAATATGTAGAAATCTAAAAACGGCTTTAAAAGCCGTTTTTTATTCATCCTTCATTTGAATTAAACATTAGTTATTTTACGAGGGTTTGTAGTATAATAAATGAAATATGAAAAACAATAATGCAAAATTAATTATTTTTACAGGGCCTTCGGGAGTCGGCAAAGGCACTATTTTAGCGGATTTTTTTAAATTGGCGGGTAATAATATAGTATATTCTATTTCTTCCACAACCCGTAAGCCAAGAGCCGGCGAAATTGACGGCACACATTATTTCTTCAAAGAAAAAGAAGAATTTGAAAAGTTAATTAAAGAAAATGCTTTTTTGGAATGGGCAAATTATTCGGGAAATTATTACGGAACAAATAAACAATTTGTTGAAAATAATATTAAAGAAGGCAAAAGCGTTCTTTTGGAAATAGAACTTCAAGGAGCTATGGTTGTAATGCAAAAATGCCCCGAAGCGGTAAGTATTTTTATAAAGCCTCCTACATTTGAAGAACTGGAACGCAGGCTTAGAGGACGTCACAGCGACACAGAAGAAGCAATTTTAAAAAGATTAGCTACAGCAAAAGATGAACTAAGACACATTGACATTTTTGATTATGTTATCGAAAACGATAAAGTCGAAAACGCTGTTGCAAAATTAATCGAAATCTACCGAAAGGAAACTGAATGACTAAAAACATTTTAGTAGGCATCACCTCATCAATTGCATCATATAAAATTTATGAACTCATAAGATTATACAAGCAAGCAGGCTTTAGTGTTAAAACAGTAGTAACGGAAAATGCACTGAATTTCATATCTCCGCTTGTTTTGGAAACTCTGACAAATGAAAAATGCTACTTTGAGCAATATTCTCCGAGAGAAGATGTTGAGCATATACATCTTTGCGATTGGGCGGATGTTTTTGTTGTAGCTCCTATCAGCGCAAATACTATTTCAAAATTTGCAACAGGTATTTGCGACAACCTTTTAACAAGTATTTTTTGCGCATATATGGGTTCTAAAAAACCGATTTTACTGGCCCCCGCAATGAATGAAGGCATGCTTAACAACCCGATAATACAAATGAATTTAGATATTCTTGATACATATTGCGAAATCGCACCGACAGAAAAAGGCTTTTTAGCATGCAATAAAGAAGGTGACGGGCGATTATGCAACGTTGAATTCTTATTCCAAAAAACAATGAGATTAATTTATCAAAATAAAGAAAATAACTCCAAAAAAGTTATTGTAACAATAGGCGGAACAAAAGAAGCTATAGACAACGTAAGATATATTTCAAACTATTCTTCAGGCAGAATGGGTATCGCATTAAGCGACTGGGCATATTATAAAGGATATGATGTTTGCGCAATTACAACAGTAGCCGCAGACAGAGCTTACAAAACAATAAATGTACAATCCGCACTTGAAATGCTAAATGAAATACAAAACAGAGAATTTGACTGCCTTATAATGGCTGCAGCGGTTGGAGATTTTAGGGCAGAAAACATTTTAGACAAGAAAATAGAAAAATCAGATATTGAAAATAATTTCGATATTAAATTGGTTAAAAATCCGGATATTGTTGCAACAATTGCAAAAAATAAAAAAGAAAATCAAACTATCATAGGTTTTTGCCTTGGGGATGAAAATCTGCTTGAAAATGCACAAAGGAAACTTGAAGCAAAAAATTTAGACTGTATTGTGGCAAATGATATTAAAACAGCACTCAATACAGACAACAACAAGGTTACAATTCTCAAAAAAGATGGTACAATATTTAATATTAATTTAGATATAAAAGAAAGAGTTGCAAGAAAAATTTTAGAGGTTTGCTTATGATAAAAACGGATTATATTATTTCAAAAATTGAAAAATATGCTTCTTTAGGGTTATCCGAACCCTGGGATAATTCGGGCTGGCAGATTGATTTAGGCCATGATTATACCAACAAAGTTCTTGTAGCACTTTCGCTTACCAAAAATGTTTTAGAACAAGCAATTACAAATGATTGCGATCTTATAATTACACATCACCCTTTAATTTTTAATTCAATTAAGAAAATCAACAACCCTCTTATATTAGAAGCAATCAGAAATAATATCTGCGTATATAGCGCACATACAAACCTCGATAAAACTTATGGTTCTACAACAGATGCTCTTTGCGGTGTTTTAGGCTTGCAAAACCTTGTTACAGTTGAAGACTACATTAAAATTGCACATCTTAAAGATGAATTAGCCATTGAACAACTTATTGACAACATTAAGCAGGCTTTAAACCTTGACAGTGTTAAATTAATAAATCCCGACAATATTACAATTGCAAAAAATATTGCGGTATGCGCAGGCGCAGGCGGCGGCTTTATAGATAAATTAAGAGATTACGACGTAGATGTTTATATAACAGGCGACATTAAATTCCACAAAGCATTGGAAGTTGAAGGTTTTGCAGTTATTGATATCGGGCATTTTGAATCAGAATTGCCTGTTTTACCTTTAATACAAGGCTTAATTGCAAAAACAAAAGTTGAAGTTATGATAGCAAAAGAAGAAAAACCCTGGGTTAGTGTATAGATTATATGAGTATTCGTTTTTTAACAGCCGGCGAATCGCACGGACAAAGTTTAAGCGCAATTATAGAAGGTATTCCTTACGGATACGAGCTGGATTTTGATTTCATTAATTCAGAGCTCTCCTCTCGCCAGGAAGGTTATGGCCGAGGCGGAAGAATGCAAATCGAGCGTGATTGCGCTAAATTCATTTCAGGAGTCAGAAACGGAATTACAACTGCAAGCCCGATAAGCATTTTGATAAAAAATAAAGATTGGGAAAACTGGATTTTTCCAATGAGTATTGAAAAATTAGATTTTGATACACTGGATGAAGAAATAAAAGCGCAAATAGAAGCCAAGAAAATTACAAAATTTCGTCCTGCGCATGCTGATTTGGCAGGATGTTTGAAATATGGATATGATGATATAAGAAATGTTTTAGAACGCTCAAGCGCCAGAGAAACAGCTACAAGAGTAGCGCTTGGAGCTATTGCGCAAAATATTTTAAAGTATTATAACATTGGATTTCACTCAGAAGTACTTTCGATTAGCCAATGCAGCGATAAAACAAAATTTGAAGAATATATTAAAACATACCAAGAAAAAGGTGACTCGCTGGGCGGAATAATCAAAGTAACAATTAAAAACGTACCCCCGGGACTTGGTTCATTTACGCATTGGGACAGAAGACTTGATTCAAAGTTATCGGGCGCAATAATGTCAGTCCCTGCCGTTAAATCTGTAGAAATCGGTCTGGGCAAAGAATACGGTAAGTTATCCGGCTCAATTACCCATGATGAAATTTTTTATGATAACAAATATTACCATAAAACAAATAATTCAGGCGGTATCGAAGGCGGTATGTCAAATGGCGAAGATATAGTTATTACTCTGTCTATGAAGCCTATTCCGACAATGAAACATGCCCTTAATTCAATAGAAATTAAATCACATAATAAAACGCAGGCGCACTTTGAACGTGCGGATAATTGCGCCGTACATGCGTGCGGAGTTGTTGCGAGAAATATGTCTGCGCTTATTATTTTAGATGAATTTTTAAATAAATTCACGCAAGATTCAAAGCAAGATATAGATACCGCTTACAAAAATTATCTGAAGAGGATTAATGAAATATAAAAAAATAGCTTTAATAGGCATGATGGGTTCAGGAAAATCAACCATAGCAAGAAAAATTTCCAAAGAATGTAAAATCCCCTTAATTGATACGGATAGTTTATTTGAAGAAAGGTATAAAATTGCGATTAAAGATTTTTTTAAAAAATTTGGCGAAAGCAATTTTAGACAAAAAGAAACTGCACTTTTAAAAGAAATTTCTCTAAAAGATGAATTCATTCTGTCAACAGGCGGCGGAATTGTTTTGAGCCCTGAAAATCGCGAAATATTATTTGATAAAGATATTTTTACAATCTATCTGTCGGCAGAAAAAGAAACAATATTCAACAGAATAAAAAACGATACAAAGCGTCCTCTTTTAATGGTGGAAAATCCTAAGGCAGAAATTGAAAATATATTAAATCAAAGAATTAATTACTACAAAATGGCAAACAAAACCCTGTTGACGGATAATAAACAAATAAACGAAATAGTTAAGGAAATAATATGGATACTATAAATATTGATGTTTCAAACAATAAAAAATCTGAAATAATCATTCAAGAAGGACTTAAAGACAACATAGCAGACTTTCTTGAAGATGAAAAATGTTTTTTAATAACAAATACAACCATTAAAAAATTGTATCCTGAATTAATTTATAAATTCCATAAAGATAGAATTATTATTATTGAAGACGGTGAAAAATATAAAAATTTAAAAACAGCCGAATATATTATAAACGAACTTTTAAAAAGAAAAATAGAAAGAAAAGATACAATAGTAGCTCTCGGGGGCGGAGTTGTGGGTGATATCGCAGGATATTGCGCATCTGTTACCCTTAGAGGTGTTAGACTTATACAAATGCCTACAACTCTGCTTGCAATGTGTGATTCGAGTATAGGCGGAAAAACAGGTGTTAACTCCAAATACGGAAAAAACCTTATAGGAACATTTTACCTTGCAAATAAAGTATTAATAGATACGGATTTTATCCGCACTTTAAATGAATACGAATACAAATGCGGACTGGGTGAAGTTTTAAAATATGCTTTTATTGAAAAATCATGCAAATGTCCCAAAGAATATAATCTTTTAAACTTTTTTAAGGAAAATCAAAAACTGGATATTAAAAACCAAATTCCTTTTATAGTTAAGGCTTGTGCGCATTTAAAAGCAACCGTTGTTGAAAAAGATATATTAGAAGGCAATTTAAGAAAAATATTGAATTTCGGACACACTTATGCACATCCTATTGAAACTTTGTCAAATTATAAAAAAATATCCCATGGCGAAGCGGTTTCATGGGGAATGCAATGCGCTTCAAAGCTGGGCTACAATTTAGAAAAAATAGATAAAGCATATTTTGATGAGATAATATACTTAATCAATAAATTTGGACTTATTGAGCACAAGATAAATTATAAAAAAGAAGCAATAATAAATCTCATGAAACAGGATAAAAAAGTTGAAAAAGGCAGAATTAACTTGCTAATTCCTGTTCGGCAAGCTGAAGTTGAGCTTTTTGATAATATTGATTTGCACGCTGTTGAAGTTTCGCTGCCTTAGCCTCATTGCCTAATTCCCTCATAACAATTGCTGCTTGAGAATAGTTATAAGCCATTTGTTCGTAGCTTTCATCACTTCTTGAAAATTCTTTAAGGGCATTTTTGTAATGTTCAAGTGCATTTTTGCTATCGCCAAGATATTGATAATTCTGCGCAATTGAAGAATAAGTGCTTGCAATAGCATTGGAATTTTTAGAATCAACAGCAGCATCTATTGCTAAATCAGCGTAATCATGTGCATTTTGAACATCATATCTTTTTGCATACATACTTGATATTTTAGATAACACCTTGCTTTGCGCGCTCAAATTATCGGCTTCGCCGGAATATGCAACGCTCGAGAGATAATTATCCAGTGCAGGATTAAACTCTTTAAATTCATCATACAAAGAACCCGACTTATAATATGCGTTAGCTTTTAAATTCAAATCATCGGCCTTTGTTGCTTCAAAATAATCACGCAGCGCATAATCAACATAATCAAAATCATCAAAAAGTTTACCGCGTTCAAGATGAATTGCCGCTTTTATATTGGAATTTGAATCTTCCGAAAGGTACCCGAGCGCTTCGTTTAACATATTAAGCGCATCAGTAGAATCAGAATTAGATTTCACAATGCGTTTTGCCTGCATATAAAGCACTTTTGCCTTGCTATCAGCTTCATTAAAAGGCGAAAAGGCTGTTTTCGGTTCTTCCTTAGGAGGGTTAGAGAAAATATTTTCAGCCTGCGATACTGTATCTAAAGTGCTGTCAACCTGAATTGGGGTTTCATCTATTGCTTCAAGGGGCTGTTCTTGAAGTTCCGTTATTTTAATTTCTACAATTTTTTCGGATGTTTCGGGTTTAACTTCACCATCTGTTGCAACAGGTGTTTCTTTGATAACCGGTTCATTTTGCACGGTTTGAGAAGAAGGCTGAATTTGTTCAGGGGAAATAGGGGTTATTTTGTTTTCTGCTTTCTGTGGGAATTTTAAAAGGAAATCAGGATTTATCTCATCAGGATTAGCTTTTAGATTAATATTTTGTCTAAAAATAGTACTAATCCAGCCTTCAACAACATTAGACTGCTTACCGAGTGCCGAAGCAATAAAATTATCGGAAATTTTAGAAGCGTTTCTAAGGTTAGAAAGTATAATATCCCTTGAGGGAGAAGTTTTTTGAGATTCTTTTTCAACAAGACCCAGATATATATTAACTTCGTCTTGAACATCCTGCGGAGCATTAATTGCGAGAATGGTATTTTTAAAATCCATTAAAATTTGAGAGATATTAATTTGATTTGAAGAAGGGGTGTAGGTATCTTGTTGCGAGTTTTGGTTAGATAGGCTGTTATCTTTCTGCGCATTGGGATTAGAGCCCCGAAACTGATAAGGGCTGGCTTTTCTATAGTTTATATTTACAGGATAAATCGAATTGTACAAATTAAAACCTCTAAATTCCCATTTGTATTATAGAAAAAATCACTGCAGTTTTAGTCATTCAAATAGATTAAATTAAGCTATTTTCTAACAATAATTTAACTATTTTTTAAAAAAAATCAATTTTAAATTAATATATCTTAAAATAACGAGATAATTAAAAAAATTTAGATTATAATGTTTACAAAAGATAATCGGTATTTTGGAGTTAGACATGCCTCAATACGTTTTCAAAATGAAAAAGGGTGAATTAGAGATAGAATTTTCTTCTGACGATGCCGAATTTGTAGAGCAACAGCTTGCAAAATGGCGCGAAGAAATACTTAAAAAACACGACAAGTAACAATAGGATAGAAGCGTGTATTACAACATTAAAATAATTACAAAGGATTCTGAGCTTGGTTTGGAATCTGAAGATAGAACCATTATTGAAAGAGAGATGGATATTTATTTTGCGCGTATTTATGGCGCAAGTGATGAATTTACTTCAAGAATCAAAGTTATTGAAGTAAATAAGCCTGAGCTCAAATCAATAAACGAAATAGAACATCTTATAGATACTATAGAAGCGCCAACAGTTGCGCCAATAATAACAGAAGCTCCAACTGTTGCGCCTATAATAACAGAAGCACCGACTGTTGTACCCGTAATAACAGAAGCGCCGACTGTTGCACCTATAATAACAGAAGCTCCAACTGTTGCACCTATAATAACAGAAGCTCCAACTGTTGCGCCTATAATAACAGAAGCTCCAACAGTTGCACCTATAATAACAGAAGCTCCAACTGTTGCACCTATAATAACAGAAGCTCCAACTGTTGCACCTATAGTTACACAAGCGCCAACAGTTACACCTGTAATAACAGAAGTGCCGACTGTTGCGCCAATAACAACAGAAGCACCAACAGTTGCACCTGTAATAACAGAAGCACCGACTGTTGCACCTATAGTCGATAACAGAGGAATAGATAATCAAGAAATTCTTCGCCAAACAGAAATCACAAAAGAAATCGTAGGACAAGCAATGCAAAGCGCGTCGAGCGAGCTTTTGAAAAATTCCTATAATAAAATCAATGAATCAAAAATAAATGATATTTTCTTTAACGAACCA
>JAFVFO010000057.1 GCA_017475485.1 Candidatus Gastranaerophilales bacterium
ACACAAAAATTAAGAAAAATTAAAAAATCACTCAAAAAATGCAAATTTTTTGTAAAAAGCAAATAATGTGGTATTATATATTTATAGAAATAAAATTAACCCACTTAACATTTTCTGTATTTTGTTAAGTGGGTTAATTGTCTTTTTAATCCTTTTTTAGGGCTTATTTCAACTTCTTTAAATTAGATAAAAAGTTATTATGCTCAATGTCGCCTTCTATTTGAGTTAAAAAGACTTGTGCTTTATCATCATTTGTTTCAATAGAAGGCAGTTCCTTTAATTCTGATGAATAATAATTTGAATCATTTCTTGTGCGCAATTTAACCTTGTTTGCCAAAGTGTTTAAGCTGATATTTCTTAAGAAATTAAATATAGACTTTTTCTCGGAAGAAAAGCGTGTATAAATTCTGAGTGAAGCATCATGGCGTTCCATATCGAAACGCCCTTTTATCAATGCGCTTAAGGATTTTGAATAAGATTTTATATTTATATTTTTAACTATATTGTCTTTGATATCTAAACTACCTGTAATTTTTTCAAATTTCCCCTCGGGTACGGATACAATATCCATAATAATTGCAGGATTAATCATGACTATGGGGTTTCTGAACAATGAAGCGATTTTTAAAAGATACTCAACAAGCCCGATTTTACCTATTGTGCCTTCTTTTATTATAAATTTCATAGTACCGTTTAATTTTGCGGATTTATCGGTATTTAATTCGATAATACCTGAGGCTTTTCCTGTAATTTCTTTATTAAGGTTAAATAAAACCCTTGCAAGTAAGTCTGAATCTATATCTTTTGCACCGAGTTTAACATTATATTTTAAATTAACCAAATCGCATTCTGATTTTAAGCTGGAATATCCTTTTGCAAAATCAAACCTGTTAGAAGACAATTTCAAAATCCCTTTGTCATCAAGGCTCATTTTTGCCTTTATATTGCCAAAGGTTATTTCTTTATAATTGCCCTTATCAAGCGTAAAATCGGCTTCTTCAATTCTTAATAAATTTGTATCAAACATATAATTGTCATCAACAATTGTTTCTGCCTGCTGTGCTTTTTTATTATCTATTTCATTGTTATCCGCATTCATGACGGTTAAAAAGCGTTCTATGTCAATATTATCAATATGAAGCGTTAAATTTTTCAAAATTACGGGTGTTGTCATTTTATTAACAATTTTTGCCTTAAGTTCGTATTTTGCACGCTTAAAACCACCTTTGGAATTTAGATAGATATATTCGGGAGTACTTGATAATTTTGCATTTTTTATAAACAATCTTTGTGAAGGAATTAAAGTATTCTTTAACTCCATATCAGAATCAAGGTATGCTTTATCTTTCACATAAATTAAATGTGCATTTCCTTTTATAGTACCTTTTTTGAATATATTATCGCGCATAAAAACATTTAAAATTTCGCACGGCATTTCCCTGCCAAAGCTAAAACCTGCTTCTTTAAGTGCACCGTTCAATTTCATCTTAGCGTCAAGTATAAAAACAGGGGTCATTTTAATTCCGCGTTTCATATCGGGTGCTATATAATAATTTATATTTTTAATATTGAAATTATCCCCTATAATTTCAAAATCACCTTTTATAAATCTGTCGTAATCGGATATATCGGTTTTTTGATAATCTGAACCAAACAGCACTCCTTTTGGCAATTTTGCAAGCCAAACAATATTCATAATGTTATTTTTTGCCTTATAAATCACCCTTGTATTACAAGCATGTGAAATAACAAGTTTTGTATTGCCTATTAAAGGCGCAAGATAATCCTGCAAAAATTCATTATTTATAACCGTATCAATTACTATATTTGAATCAAAAGTTTTATAATAATCTTTTATATCGCCTTCTATTTTAACAATATTCTTTTTATTTTTTCCCCAAAAGCCTTCTAGTTTATCAAATTTAACCTTATCTTTTGTAATAATAATTTTACCTGTTGAAATATTAATAGGAATTAAATTAACATCTTTTAATTTGGCACTCGTATTGTTGACATTTACAATTCCCGATAAATCACCATTTTTATAGTTAACTTTGAAATTAACGTTTCCCTTAGGGTTTTCCAGAGGTTTTAAAAGCTCGGAACCGTTTGGAACAATAAAATCGCTTTTTACAAGATGAAAAATATCTTCCAAATAAAACACTTCGCTTTGTGCATCCAAATCAATGGTGCTTATATCAATAAACGCGTCCAGCTTTAATTTTGAATTATTTACAAGCACCCTTAAATCATCTATTTTTAAATTATCTTTATAGACCTTAATTTCATCAAGAGTTGAAGATACAATTTCTGAATATACCTTATTATCCTTTAAAATCAATGCATCTAAATTAAAACTGAGATATTTTTGTTCGTTAGATAAATCAAGATAAATATCCCTCATATATAAATCAAGCAAAGTATTGTTTTTTTGTTTAAAAGTTAATTCTAAATCATCAAGTCTTAAATCTGCACTGTAAAAATCAATTTTCCAATCAGAACGGTTATTCTGTGCATTATTTTCGGGTAAATTTTCCATTAATTTATCCGCATTAACAATTAAAGTTGAGGCTTTCAATCTGTTTATTTTAACTGTTTTTTTAAATATTTTATATTGTATTGAAGAATCAAAATCTTTTAATTGAACAAGAACTATATCGCCTTTTTTAAGGGTCAGGTTTTTAACCTGAAATTCAAACAAAGGTTTCAAATGGGTTTTCAGGTTTGGTTCTATAATTGTTAAATCCATATTAAAGGCAGATTTTGTAAAATTTTCAATTTGCTTGATTGCAAAATCAGACTTCAACAACAAATTCAAACCAACAAGATAAAACCATGCAATTATAATTACACCCGTTAATACAAGTGATGTTAATATTGATATAGCAATTTTAATTCTTTTATTCATAACAAAAATTATTGTACCATGGTATATTTAATATATGAAAAAACTACTGTTTATATCTATATTATTAATTTTTTCTTGTGCATTTGCGCAAAATACGCAAGTGTATAGCGAAAAAAATAAATTTGGCCTTGTAAGCGACAATGAAAAAATTACTCCCGCAAAATATTCAAAATTAATCAAGCTACGCGATTACTCTTATCTTTTTTGTTTGAAAGGCAAATACGGTATTATAGATAATAACGGCGAAATCCTTGTAGAACCTAAATACAATCAGGCGCAAAGGTATATCGGAAAATATGCAAAATTAGGGCGCGGGGGGAAATACGCAATATTTGATGAGTATGGCGATTTGATTGTGGATAGAGAATATTCTTCGATAGATATTTTATACGGAAGAATGTTTTTGGTTCAAAAAAATTATAAATACGGGCTTATTTCTTTTGATGGCGATATAATTCTCGCCCCTATAGCACAAGATATTTACATGCCTGAAAAAAATATTATTAAAATTAAATATGAAGGCATTTGGTACACAATTGAGCAAAAAGAAGGCGAAATGGAGCTGCCTGACGATATTCTTGCAATTGACAATGACAATTTTAAAATAACTCAAATAATCGAAAACCCGATAACTTCGGCAGGCTATGGCGTAGTTAGTGCAAGTGATTATGCAATTAAGTTGTTTTCCAGCATTTCGCCGGCTTATGAAAAAACAATAGATGAATTAATATTTGATTACGGTGCAGATACGGTTGGGATTTTAATGAAATCTTCTTGGCTTTTAAAATTCCCTGTTGTATATACAAAAAATTATTTTAATATTTTAAAAGCGTCTGACAATGGGCCTTTGTCAGATGTAAAAACAAACTTAAAAAATAAAATTACAAAGTAGAATAATTGTATAAATTAAAAACTAAGGCTATAATTTAAAAATGGATAATCTGATTGAGATTAAAAATTTAGAAAAAACCTATATTCCTGAAAGCTCCTTTTTGGCACCAAAAAGAGAAGCAAACCATGTTTTAAAAAATATTAATCTTATTATAAAAAAGGGTGAAATTGTTTCACTGGTAGGTGAATCAGGCTGCGGGAAATCAACTTTGGCTAATTGTATTTTAAAACTAATTAAGCCCGATTGCGGTGAAATATTATTTAAAGGAGAGGATATTTTAAAGTTTAACAAAAAGCAAACTTTTGAATATAGAAAAAAAATTCAGATGATATTTCAAAATCCTTATTCCAGTTTAAATCCTAAAATGAAAATCAAAGAAACATTGGAAGAACCTTTGTTGATTCATAACGTAAAATCAAAACAGGAAAGATTTGAACGAATATATGAAATTATATCTTTAACAGGCATTTCAAAAACCGATTTGGAAAAATATCCCCATGAATTTTCAGGCGGACAAAGACAAAGAATTGCAATTGCAAGAGCGTTAATTCTAAAACCGGAATTTATTGTGGCGGATGAACCGGTTAGCGCACTTGATGTGAGTATTTGTGCTTCAATAATCAATATGCTTATTGATTTAAGACAAAAATTAAACCTAACAATTCTTTTTATATCGCATGATTTGAATTTGGTAAAATATTTATCTGATAAAATTGCAGTTATGAATAAAGGTCAAATTGTAGAATTTCAAACTACAGATGACCTTTTTCAAAACCCAAACAATGAATATACAAAATATCTTTTATCTTCAATGCGCACAATTAATATTTAAGCATTAACCAATTGTTTTTCAGCATTTCCTAAGACTTTTCTTGCAGAACTCAAGGCGGAATCTCTAACAATTATACCTGAAGTTGATAAGGCGGAACTTTGGCCTAAATTGCCAAGGGCGCTTTCAACGCCGAATACCCCGCTGCCTACAGCTGCACCTACCGTTCCTGAAATAGCACTTGAAGTTAATGTGCTGCGCGTTAAATCACCAAAATTAAATTTCTTATCATCATCTAAAACAGCATTTGTAGAATAATTTATTGCACCGGATGCCGCACCGCAAATAAGACCGCATTTTGTACCGTTTAAAACAGTTGTTTTCAATCCTTGAGCTACAGACATTGTTTTGGTTGCTTCTCTGACGCCTTCAAAGATTTTAGATGAAACAGCACTTGTTGCACCGGTTGTTGCGCCCGATACAGCGTCTTTGATTAATTCTTTACCGTTCAATACATCATCATCGATATCATTAGTTGCTCTATCAAGGGCTTTTATACTTGTTTTCAAAACAGCACCCGTAGGCGCGCCTTTTGCAATTGCAATAGCGGGGCCTATTGAACCGCCCGCTACCGCGACAGTTGCAACCGCTATTGAACCCACACCTGTTGCAACATTTGCAATTAAATCTGTCATGGCTTCTTGTTTATTATTAAAATCTTCAATATATTCAATTGCTTGCGATAACGAAACCTTACCTTGCCTATAATCATCCAAAACACCTTCGCACTTTGATTCTGATTTACCGAGGTGCGTAAACTCTTTTATGCCATTCCAGGCTTTACCAATAAAACCCTGCGAGGCTTTTATTTCGCTCCACCTGTCATTCAAACTTTGAATTGATAATGACTCTGCCATAACTAAACTAACCTTTTAAATAAACACACATATTAATAAAGTATCTGCCTTCAAAGAAATTGCTAAAATACCAAAAAATGTAACAATTGTTAAAAACTATTCACCTTGCAATAAAATTCAGCTAAAATATAAGAATAAAAAATATAAAGGAAGAAAAAATGGAAGTATTACCAATAGATGCAATTGTATATAATCAAGATAAAGTTGATATTAATGACGTTATAGCACCACCCTATGATGTTATTGATAAAGATTACCAAAATGACCTTTATTCAAGAAGCGAATATAACATAGTAAAATTAATTTTAAATAAAGAAGCTAATCCTTATGAAGACGCAAAAGAAAAATTTGAGGATTGGAAAGAAAAAGAAGTTTTAATTAAAACCAAAAAGCCGGCCATTTTTTATATTATCCAAAAATATACAAATGAAAAAGGCAAATTAATTGAGCGTAAAGGGTTTATCGCAAGAAATAAAATTGAAGATTTCTCAACCAAAAAAATATTGCCCCATGAATACACCATGGGCGGGCCTAAGCAGGATAGATTGAATCTTATAAATGCTACAGGTGCATTTTATTCTCAAATTTTTATGGTTTATGATGATAAAACAAAAGCCATTGAAAAAATGGTTGAAAAATATTTAACCCAAAAACCTTTTATGGATGTTACGGATGACCTTGGTGTAGAAAATATTGTATATTTAATTGATGATAAAGAAGATATTAAAGTTATTCAAGATACTTTATCTGATAAAACATTGCTGATTGCAGACGGACACCACAGATATGAAACATCTATGAATTTTTCGCGTTTGAACCCTGATAATGAATATGCAAAATATGTAATGAGCTATTTTACAAATGCGCAGGATGAAAATCTTATTATTTACCCGACTCATAGAATTATTGAAAAAAATATAGATACTTCAAAAATTTTAGACGCTGTTAGAAAATACTACGATATAGAAACGGTTATTTCTAAAGATGAATTTTTAAATAAAATAGAAATTGAAAATAAAAAACAAATTACAACAGGGCTTATTTTGAAAAATGACGATAAGTTTTATGTTTTAAAATTAAAAGAAGGCATGCAAAAAAGTATAGAAGCACCCGAAGCCCTGCAAAATCTTGACTTAACAGTATTGCACGAATTAATTTTGAAAAAAGAATTAGGTTTTTCGCAAGATGAATTAATGGCGCAAAACGGTATTAAATATGAAAAGAAAGAAGCTGTAGCATTTAATTCAACCAAAGACGGAGCTTCGGCAGTATTTATTATGGCATATCCTAAAATGCAGGATATTATTAACATTTCAAATCAGGGCTATAGAATGCCTCAAAAATCAACATATTTTTACCCGAAATTATTATCGGGAATTGTCATCAATCAAATAAAATAGGTATAATATGGAGCAAATAATTACAAACGACAAGACATCACTGGGCGCAAAATATAATAAACATGAGGGTACGGTAGAGTTTAAACTCTATTCTGAAAATGCTACGCATGTACTTTTGTGTATTTTTAATAAACCGCAAGGCGAAGACGCAGTTATGACGCTTGATATGGAGCGCGAGGGCAACATTTTTAAGACATCTGTTAAAGATTATGTCTTAAATTGTCACAAAAAGCCTGTATATTACGGCTACAGGGTTTTTGGCCCTAATTGGCCATACAAGGAAGATTATAAACCCGGAACAAATATAGGTTTTATTTCTAAATTTGATAAAAACAAAAATCGCTTTAATCCCAACAAACTTGCCTATGACCCATACTGCAAGGAGTTATCTCACCTTGTAAGTGAAGTTAATCCTTCAATGAATTTATTTCGCTCCGGGGCTGACTTTTATCTTATAGATAATGCAAAATGGGCGCCTAAGTCTGTTTATAAGAAACTTGAAAATACCGAAATTGCAAAAATTTCTCCAAGGCCTTTTTCTTCTGAAATAATAGGCGAAGTTCACCTTAAAGACTTAACCCAAAACCTTAATATTGATGAAAGAGGAACATATTTAGGGGCGAAAAAATTTGCAAAAACAATTAAGAACCTTGGTATAACAATGGTTGAATTTCTGCCTTTAAATGAATATGACTATAAAGAACAAGGGTCAAATCACTGGGGCTATATGCCTTTAGGATATTTTAGCTTAGCCAGAAGATATGCCTATGATAAATCAATGGGCAATCTTTTAAATGAATTTCGCTCTATGGTTGATGAATTCCATAAAAACGGGATAAAAATCTGTCTTGATATGGTTTATAATCATACGGGCGAGGCCGGTTTGGTCAATAATAATCCTGATGATGCAAAATTATTATCTTATTCGTTAATTGATAATCAAACTTATTATAAAACTTATGAAAACGGCTATTATCGTTCTAATTCAGGATGTGGAAACGATTTTAATGTTAATTCCAAAGCAGTTTTGGATTTAATTGTCGAATCACTTGTTTTCTGGGTAAAACAAGGGGTTGACGCATTCAGGTTTGACCTTGCGGCGGCACTTTTGGAGAATAGCTGCGATTGTAATGAAATCTATGACAATATAAATTCTTTAGCAGGTACGCTTAAAGAAAGATTAAAAGAAAAATCGATTAATGTTGTTGATGATTTTACAAAAGCGCAAGACGGGGTTGTTTTAATAGCAGAACCATGGACATGCGGCGGGAATCAATGTTATCAATTAGGCAATTTCCCTTCTTATTGGGCAGAATGGAATGACATTGCGCGCGATACCATAAGAAAAATCACCTTAAAGCCAAATGAAATATCTCCTATGAATATCAGAAATATCATAGAAGGCACTCCCGATATTTTTAAAACAAAAAATAAATCAGTTAACTATATTTCTTGTCATGACGGTTTTAGCCTGTATGATTTGAATTCATATAAAAAGAAAAACCCAAATACCCAAGGCGGTTCCGATTGGGAAATATCAGGCGACTATGAACAGGATAAAAAAATTAAAGAAAACTGTATCAGAAAACAGCTTGCCGTTTTAATGCTTTCTTACGGCACACCCATGGTGCAGATAGGCGATATAATCGCACATTCTAAACTGGGAAATAACAACAGCTATAATCATGATGATTCGATAAATTATCTAAATTGGGATAAAGCGCTCAAAAAAGATACTCTTGAAAACAGAATTACCGAATTTACAAGGAATTTAATACAATTCAGATTAAGTAATCCTATATTCAGCAGTGACAATTTTTCTAATGTTCTTTCGTACCACTATGATAACGGCGAAATTGCGCAAAATGATAATCGCGGGTATTGGGATAACAACAAAGACGACTTCTTTGGAGTATTGATTAATTCAACTCCGAGAATTTATGTTGCAATGTCAAAAAGCGACAAGAAAATGGATATTCTTCTGCCTAAAACAAATAACAACCTTGGCTGGCACAAATGCCTCGATACCTTTGATTTACAATGTATTTCTCTTACTCCTAAAGATTATATTAAAGATGAATACATTCTAAATCCTAACAGCTTGTGTATATTTTTGGAAAAATGATATGGAAAAAATAAAAGAGATATATTGTAAAACGTTTTTTTTAATCCATTTTAAAAAAATAAAAGAAAATCATATTGTTAAAAGTTTTATAGATTTCTTGGAGGCTCTTTTTTTAGAACAGGATTTTATTAAAACAATAAAAAAATATTCCGATTTTGTAGAATTATTAAATAATGAAGATTTTTCCTTGTATATTAAGGAAAACCTGCCCGATATAGAAAAAAATGAAAATTCAAATAATGAATTAAAGATAATTTGCGAACTATCGAAAATTAATTACGAATTAATTAAGGATATACTTTATAAAAAATATCCAAATTACGGTAAAATTATTGATATATTGCCGTATTTTAATAATTCGGGACTTGATTTGGAACTTAAAGATATTAAAACAAAAGCAAATTCAAGGACGTTCATTTTTGATGAAAATTTAAAATTAAAAGCATTAGATATTAAAGAACCCCTAAGTTTTTCGGATTTAAAAGGTTATGAAAAACAAAAGAAAATTTTATACGATAATACAAAAGCCCTTTTGGACAACAAGCATGTAAATAATATTTTATTATACGGAGATGCAGGGTGCGGAAAATCAACCTCTGTAAGAGCTTTATTAAACGAATTTGAAAATATAAAAATTGTTCAGGTTTTTAAAAACAATTTAATTAATATTGATAAACTATATGAAATTTTGCGCCAGCTAAAGGATAAATTTATTATTTTTGCAGATGATATTTCTTTTGATGAAGATGACAGAGATTTATCTACCATGAAGGCAGTTTTAGAGGGTTCTTTAATTCAGTGTCCGAAAAATGCCGTAATATATGCAACTTCAAACAGGCGACATTTAATAAGAGAAACTTTCCAATCACGCAAAGGAGATGAGGTACATCTGAACGACACTTTAAATGAAATTAATTCTTTAGCGGAACGTTTCGGAATTAATTTATTATTTGCAAAACCAAATAATGAAGAATTTATTGATATTGTATTAAAATTAGCGTCAGAATATTCAATAGATATGGAGCCTGAAATTATTATTCAAAAGGCTCAGCGTCTTGCGTTAATTAAAGGTTCAAAAAGCCCCAGAATTGCACGTCAATTAATTGATAATTTAAGAAATAATATGGATATATAATGAAAAAGATAGTTTTAGTTTTACTATTAATTTTAGCCCCTTGCTATGCGCTTGATTACGGCTCATACTGCCCTTCAAATAATGCTTCTAAAAGCATTCAGGGAATGTTTATGAGTGCTTCGGGCATTAATTTTACTGCACGAAAAATTGCCCAAAAAGAAATCGCCAAAGCTCTTTTGAAAGAAACTAATTCCGATTTTGATGTAAAAGTAGATACTTTTTGGGGTGTAAATATTGTTGACGGAGAATTTAAAAAATTTAGCGCAACGGCAAAAAACTATCTTCATGATAATTTTAATGCGGAAAGTTTAACCATAGAAACCGTATGTCCATATAATAAAGTCAGCTATAAAGATGATAAACTGCACTTTGATACGGATATGATATTAAAATATAATGTCTTAATTAATCAAGATAATTTATCCAAGATGTTGAAGCAAAAAATTCAAATTATCAATAATAAAGTTGCATTTGATTATAAGGTATCTGTTTTTGGAATAAAAACAACCCTCAGTTTAAAAGCGGGACTTGCAATTAAAGATAATAAAATCGAATTGTGCGATATAGAATTTAATAATAAATCCTTAAAAGCGGGAAAATATCTATCGTTATTAAATGAATTAACCAGCTTTAATGTTGACTTAAATAAAACCACAAAAGCTAATGTAAAAGTAGATAATGTTAAAATTCAAAATTCAAAGATATATTTATCCGGTTTTGCCTTAATTCCAAAAGGTTAAGAACAGGGGAATTTATATACGGCACCGTATTTTTTAATTTTTTTGATTTTTTTATTTTGGTCTTTTTTAAAGGATTTAAAAATTTTTTTCTGATTTTTACAAAGAATTTCATTTGTGTCTGATAAATAATCTTTGTATTTTTCTTTAATATCCGTTTGAATATCATGTACTGTATTTTTTTGTTCTTTGATACATTTTACATCTTTTGAAATTAAATCAAGGAGCTTGTCTTTTTCTTTTGTATATCTTTCGCATAAAATTTCTAAATCCTGCTTAAAATTCATATAAATATTATCAAGACAATTTTCTTGATTTGCATTCGGCTGAAGCTCCTGTTTTAACAATCTGTATTGTTTATCAAAATAACACTGATTATAAATGCAGTATTCATCATCCTCTACTTTGCATTTTTCACATGGTTTATTAAGCTCAAGCCCTTGCGCATTATTTTGAATTTCATTTTGTTCTTTAGCTGTCGGGCATTCGCTTTCATACATTTGTTTACAATTTTCGCCGCTATTTGCACTACTGACACAAATAAGAAAAAATAAAACAAATGTTGAAAATATAGTATTTTTAATGTTTCTCATAATTTATAGGGCTACCTTCATTATAAAGGTAACCCTATAGCGGATATTATGAAATTAGCCGGTTGAGCTAATTTTTTATATTAATATAGCTTGCACCTAAAATATCATTTATTTTATTAATTTTATCAAGTGTAGCTTGTGTTGCTTTAGAATCAATACTTATAATCATAATTGATTTATCATCTTTTCCTTGGGCAACTTGCATACCTGAAATATTAATATCATCTTCACCTAATACATTTGCAACTTTTGCTACCATGCCGACTTTATTAACATGCGGAACTAAAAGCATGTGCTCTTTAGGTTCAATAGATGTATGATATTCATTAATTTTTGTAATGCGTTTAATTGTTTTTGCAACAAGCTCACCTTTTACAACAGTTGTATCTGTTGAAGTTGCAATACAAACCATAATTGAATTTTCATTATCATTTGTTTTTGAAGTTTTAACTTCAATACCTCTTTGTTTTGCAATTATAGGTGCGTTTACATAATTAACATCTTCTAAATTAGCACTTAAAATGCCTTTTAAAATAGCAATTTCCAAAGGCGAAACATCTAATTGCGATAATTTTCCGCTGACTGTAATGTTTAATTCTTTAATTGCACCTTTTGAAATTTGAGAAGCAACTTGTGCAATATTTTCAGCTAAACCCATATATTCTTTAACGGCTTCCAGCTTTTGAGGTTTTAAGGCAGGAATATTAATTGCACTTGTTGCATTTCTGCCTGATAAGACATCAACTACTTGGTTTGCTACATCAAGCGCAACATTAATTTGTGCTTCGTCTGTAGATGCGCCTAAGTGGGGTGTTAAAATTGCATTTCTTTCAAAGTTTAACAGAGGAGAAGAAGCAACATTTTTTTCATCCTCATATACGTCTATTGCACATTGTGCAACTTGGCCGGATTCAAGTGCTTTCGCTAAATCCGCTTCAACAATAATTCCGCCTCTTGCGCAATTAATTATTCTGACACCTTTTTTCATTCTGTTTAGGGTATTAGTATTGATTAGACCTGTAGTTTCTTTTGTTTTAGGAGTATGTATTGTAAGATAATCAATCATTCCCCAAAAATCATCAAGGTGTTCGACATAAGTTGCGCCCATTTTTTCAACAATTTCTTTATTTGCATAAGGGTCGCATACAACAACCTTCATACCTAAGGCAAGCGCAACGTTAGCTACATGAGAACCGATTTTGCCAAAACCTATAATACCTAAAGTTTTATTGTAAACTTCAACACCTGTGAATTTTGAGCGTTCCCATAAACCTTTTTTAACGGAAGCATCTGCAACAGGGATGTTTCTTGACATTGCCATCATAAGTGCAATTGTGTGTTCCGCTGCAGCATGGGTATTGCCGTCAGGAGAATTTACAACTATAATACCTTTTTCTGTTGCCGAAGCAACATCAATATTATCAACCCCAACGCCTGCTCTGCCAATGATTTTAAGGTTTTTGCCCGCTTCAATAATGCGTTTTGTAACTTTTGTTTGAGAGCGAACCAATAATGCGTCATATTCACCGATTATTTCGCATAATTTATCTTCGTCCATTGTAGGAAGATTATCTACCTCGGCAACTCTTGCAACAATTTTTACAGCGAGGTCATTAATTTTGTCTGTGATTAATACTTTTGCCATTTTTAACTCCTTAGTTGTTTTGTTCTATCCTTTAGGCAGATATGCCTGCGGGTAGCCGTATGATTGTACAAAACCTGCTGATTCATACATTTTAACGGCAGAAGGCATATTAAGATCTAAACTTGCATTAAGCTCGTTTAGTTCAATTATACCGCCTTGATGAAGTTTAATTACATCTAAAACAGATGCTTTTATAAGAGGTTTTGAAAGTTTTGAGCCTCTGTGCTCTTCTAAAATTCCTATTAACGGTAAGTTTGCAATACCGTCACCCGTAACATTTGCGAGGCAGAAACCTATCAATTTGTTTTCGTATAAAAGAATTTTGCTTGCCTGAGGTAAAAATCTGCCGTAGATTGATGTTGTAATTTTATGGGTAATATCTCTGCACCCTTCAATCGAGCCAAATCTTACATCAAAATTAACGTCCGTAGAATCTTTAAATGCCTTAAAAATTACCTGTGCAAGTTCTTCAAAATAAATATCTCTGTATGGAGTTAATTTGTAGCCTATGGGAAGCTCCATAAAATTAAACTGGGACAAATCTTTTATAAGCTGTTTGTTTTTAATGTCAAAAACAACTACGCCGGTATCAATAAATTGGAAATTATACTTTGCGACAACCTTTTTAAAACTTTCCTGAACACCAAGCATAGCATAAGAAACAACCGCATGTTTTCTTTGACCTTTGGTCACTTCCATAAATTTATCAAACAATTGTTTTCTTTTTTCTTCTATATCTTCAATTCCAAGGCAGTGAATAACAAACAGTTCAATAACGTCGCCTTCTACCGAAGTATATGCCAAAAAACCCGTCGGAATAGAATCTTCAAGCAAAATTATACAACTTAAAAGGCCTTTTCTAAACGAATCAATAAAATCTTCGTAAGATAAAGGGTCTATTTCAAACTTGTAATCCGTTCTGGCTTTAAGGCGAAAATCATTATATGCGCCTTGAAATACTCTGAAATATTTTTCTTCTAATATAGCGATTTCATACATATAAGCAATACCTACTCAATTTTGAACAATTGTACCATGGACATTAATTAATTTTCAAATCCATGTGTAGTTTTGTAACTAGATTATTTTTTTGAAAGCAGTTCTTTTATGGTTGTAATCAGTTCTTCCTGCTTAAATAAATTCTTTTGAATGTAGGCTGAAATTTTATTTTTCTTTATCTCGTCGGTATATTCTTCCTTAGGTTCAGAACTTACGATAATGACAGGGCAGTTTTCATAATTTTTATTCTTCCTGAGTTCGCCAATAAATTCAAAACCGTTCATCCCCGGCATTTGTACATCAGAAACAACAAGGTCATATTTTTCCTGAGATGTTTTTTCGAGTGCATTCATAGGATTTGTTGCAATGGATACATTATATCCGTTATTGGTTAAAATGTTTTTTTGAAGCATTCTTGTTGTGTGCGAATCATCAACAATTAAAATTTTATAGTTAAAATTATCCTGAGTTTTTATAATTCCATGCTTAGAAATAATTTTTGTGCCGATTTTTGTTGAAGATATTGTTGAAATTATATCCGATATATTTAAAATCAGGCATGCTTCACCATTTGCCAAGGTTGTAATTCCTGAAATATTTTTAACCTTATACAATGGTGCTGCTAATTTTTTGTGTACAATTTCTTGGTCGGAAATAAGTTTTTCAACAATAATACCGAAAATTGTATTATCCGTTTCAATAATCATTAAAGTATATTTATTTGTTTCTTTTATAACATTTTCAAGATTTAAAATTTGCGATAATGTATAAATTAAAACGGCATTATTATTGTAAATATAATAATTTTTCCCGTCTTTTTCAAATATTTCATCATTATTAATTCTGACAATAGTTTTAATAACGGATGTTTCAATGGCGTACAGCTGTTTTTGTTCTTCAATAATGAATACTTTTTTAGTTGCAACCGTTGCGGGAAGCGTTATTCTGACAACAGTACCTTGATTAATCTGAGAAAAAATATCAATTCTTCCCTGCATTTGATTGATTTTACTGTTTACGATATCTAAGCCTAAACCTCTGCCTGATAGTTCTGTTACAAAGTTTTCCGTCGAAAAACCGGGGTAGAAAATCAAATTGGTTAATTCTTCATCATTAATCGCAGATAATTCTTCTCTTGTTAAAATATTCATTTCAAGAGCTTTTGCTTTAATCTTTTCTATATCAAGCCCTTTGCCGTCATCTTTAACATCAATTACAATCATATTATCTTTATGAGTTGCAATAATTTCTATCTTACCTATAGGATTTTTCCCCATGGCCTTTCTTATTTCAACTTCTTCAATTCCATGGTCTATTGAATTTCTGATAATATGCATTAAAGGAATTTTAATTTCTTCAATAATTGTTTTATCTGCGGTAATTTCCGCCCCTTGGATTACAAGGTCGATTTTTTTATTTTTTTCGCGTGCAATATTGTGCACCATTCTGGGAAACAGTTGAAATATGGTTGAAAGAGGAAGAATTCTCATGTTTTTAACCATATTATCTATTTCGCTTGTTGTGGTGTTTAAGTGGGTTTCGCTTTCTTGCAATTGTTTGAAAAGATACTGCATTTCTTTCATAATGCCGAGCATTTTTTCACTGTGTTGTTCAGCTAATGTGCACAATTGCTTATTATAAGCCATTATTGTTCTAAAATCCCATTCTTCTTTATTCAAGGGATTTGAAATATATTTTTTATCAAAATATTTAATATAATAACCCATTTTGGCAAAATTTTTCTGCCAATCCATAAGGTCATTGTTGATTTTTTTAGCTAAAGATAATTGCTCATTTGTTTTAATTTTAGATACAATAAGCTCCCTGATTTGCCCTACAAGATTATCTAATTTAATAGAATCAACTCTCAGGGTTTTGATTTCCGTATTCGTAATAGTATTTAAAATTTCCTTCTGACTGGATTCTCCTACAGACTTTTGGGGTTTTTTGACATGGCCTTTATATTGAAATTTTACCATTGTTTTAATGACTTCAATTTTTGTATTGACGTCATTGAGCTCTGCATTTGACTTTTTAGAACCTTCAAGAGCTTCTTTTATTGCAACGGAAGCATCATGCGGAAGACTTACATCATGCAATTTGTAAATTGAGATAATATCTTTAATGTTTGAAAATATTTTTTTAACTTTTTCATTGGTATTTGTTTCAATTGCAGATGAAATCATGCTTAATGTTTCATCGTAAAATGTTGTATTTAATTCCATTAAAGGAATTCTTTGAAGCAAATCATCCGTTTTATAATGTTTTACAAGGTCAATATTATGATGTTCGGGCGGTTTTTGCGAGGATAATTTTTTATCTACAATCTCAAAATAATCCTGCCTTTTGATTTTTTCAGAATCCGCATAATTGCTGACGCGTTCAATTAAGCCCATACAGCTTTCATTAACATCTAAAAAAGCATAGGACTTATTTTCATTTTTATTGAATTCATCAAGTGTTCTTAAAATATTTTTAGCACTGTCATGTATTGTTTTAATTTTTTCATCACTTTTATTATCTAAAAGCTCAATCAGATTTTTAACATTTTGCTCAATATCTAAAATATGACTGAAATCATTGTTTTTTCTGGCATTGGATAATACCGATAAAACATCAATTAAAATTTCTTCAATAAGCGGGAATTTCTCTAAAAATAATTTTTTATCAGGTTCTTTATCGGTATATTCGGGGTTTGGTGCTTCCGTATCGGGATTTTGCGCAATATTTACAAGCCTTTCAATGTATTTGGCGGTTTCAGGGCTTTTATATTCTGTTTTTTGAGCTACTGTTTTATTTATTAAATCCGAAATAAAAGCAAGACATTCCGATATTGTATCTGTTATATTTGATGTTATTTGAAGTTTATTTTCTTTTACAAGACTTATAATATCCTCAATTTTATGGGCTATATTTTGTATTTCTTCAAAGCCCAGCATTCTTGCCGAGCCTTTTAAGGAATGCGCGTCACGAAATAAGTGCATTGCAAGTTCCTGATTATTGCCTTCGCGCTCAAGTGCAAGAAGTTTATCATCCATTGACGCAATGATTTCGCTGCTTTCCTGTTGAAAGATATTTAATATTTCATTAAGTTCGTCTTGTTGAAATTCCATATTGCTTACAGCTTACAGTACTGATTGTTTTAAATTATTAGATGTTGATTCTATCTTTTCGTATAAGGTTTCTGTTTCACTTGTAATTTGCCTATTGTTATCAACAAGTTTGGAAATTTCCGCAATATACTCTTGAGCAGATATTGTATCTGAATTGATTTTATCCGACGAAGTAATTATTTCATTCATACCTGATGAAATTTCGCTCATAGAGTTAATTAACTGTTCGATATTTTCGCTTATTACATGTGCTAATTCTAATCCCGACTCAATTTCTTTTGTGCCTTCTTCCGTTGCAAGTACGGTTGAATTTGCAGTTTGCTGGATATCATTAATCAGAGAAATAATTTTTGCCGTTGCCTGTTTTGATTCATCTGCAAGTTTTCTGATTTCAGACGCAACAACCGCAAAGCCCTTGCCATGTTCCCCTGCTCTGGCTGCTTCAACAGCCGCATTCAGCGCCAAAAGGTTTGTTTGTTCCGCAATATCTTCAACAAGCCCTATTGTAGAAGAAATAGACTGTACAAAATCCGATAATTCCAAAATTAATTCCGCAATAGTTTGAATTTTATGTCTTATTGAAAACATTTTTTCAATATTTGTTTTAACCGAATTGTATTCGTTATTTGTAAAATCAAGCGAAGTATTTGTTTTTTCTTGAATTGAACCTGTAAGATTTTTCATATTATCCGAATAATGCTTTAAATTTTCTACAAGTTCTTGCGCGTTTTTAATTTTACTATCCGAAATAGCGTTATTTTCTTTTTGAGTTTTATTTTTTTCCTGAATAGAAATAATTTCATCATTTGTTGCACTTGTTGCATTAACAATTATCGCATTCAGCGGTTTTTTTACGGCATTTTTTGAATATTCAAAAAGACTTAACAAAATTAAAAATGCTACAGTAAGCACTATTATTAAGTCATAGCCGTCATAAGATAAAAACTTAACGCATGTATAAATTATAATAAATGCCGCGAACAAAACTATTCCATCAAATAGTTGTTTTTTAACTAATTCTCTTGAAATGTTAATTTTATCATTTACTTCTTTTGACATATTCCACCCTTAAATAAAAAAATGTATAATAATATAAACTAATTATAATAAAATTATATTAAATAAAGCAAATTATGACAAAAAAAGTAATTATAATAGATGATAGCTTAACATCTCTTAACTTAATCAAAACTGCTTTTGCAGGTTCTGATTGGGAAGTTTATTGTGCGCAAAACGCGAAGTCTGCCTTGGATATGATTTATGATGTTGCACCGGATATTATTGTTACTGACGCCATAATGCCTGTTATGGGCGGTTTTCAACTTTTAAAATTAATAAGAAGCAACCCGAAAACCTCTAAAATTCCGGTTATTGTGTATAGCGTACTGGATGAAAAAAATTCAAAATTTTATATTAAAAAAGAAAGAGCGGAATACTATCTTAAAAAAAGCGAAACTCTTGATGAATTACTTACCTTGGCGAATAACGTCATAAAAGAACATCCTATTGATGATGATTATAAATATGAAATATTAAAAACAAGCTCTAAATTTGATAATTTTATCCAATCTTATGCAGAGCCTACAGAAATTCCGACCGCGCCGCCTTTGAAATTTGAAGAACTCGAAGCAAAATTTAAAGAAAAATATGACTTTACGCGCTCGGATGATAAAATTTTATCTGAAATTTTTTCTATTATTTATCCTATTTTAGAATATAATTTGGCGGTTGTTTCGGTAGAATCTTTTGAAAAAAAAGAAAAAACAGCATATTTTGATATAAGAGATATTATATTAAGCCCAATTTTCCAAAACCATGTTCTGAATTCTCTTGAAACAAAAAATTCATTTTTATTTAAAAAATATGCACCGAATTTAAAAGTCATTACAAACGAAGAAGAATTTTTTACAAAAATAAGATTCGACTTTGAATATAAAGAAAATAATGTTGCTACCGTTATTTTTTATTCAAAAGACAAATCAAAATGGATGGATAACAACTATTTAGATGTTATTAAAAATGTTCTTGATAACTTTTTCAAAGCACGCTATATAAATAAATCTTCCAGAGTTCATAAAACAAATGAACTATCAAATAAATATTTTATAGATAAATTTGATTTCAAATTCGATTCTCAAACAAAAAGAGAAATGTACACAGCAATAATCGACATTACTAATTTAAAAGATTTACAGGATAATTTATCTTCCGAAGAAATGGATTTTTTAAATTCTAAAATTTCAGAAAAGTTAATTAGTTTTGTAAGTGATGATGAACGGGTATATAAAAATGATGAGGGTGGATACAACCTTGTAATTTTTGCAAAAGATGAAGCCCATGCCAATCAAAAATTGGGCTGGGTTATTGATATACTTGATGAAATTAATATTGAAAATAATAAAGTTGATATTAATATAGGTGCGTCAAATTGCAAAATAGATAATCAATTCAATTTTTATGAAGCGCAAAAATGCGCGCATGTTGCGCTTGACAGCGCAAATAGTCAGGATAGGGTAGTAATTTATGGTTCAAAATAATATCGTTTCTCAAACATATTTGTTCAATCCGGTTATAGACGATAAATATGAAAATTATACAATTGTAGAAATAGATAAAAAGGAATATGCCCTTAAGACGGATAAAATTTTAGAAATTATCAAACTGGTTGAACTGGATTATCCCGAAGGAATGCTATCTTGTATTTTAGGTATAATTCATTTTAAAAATGAACCTGTCGGAGTTGTGGATTTAAGAGAAGTTTTTCAAAAAGAACGAATCGTTTACGGCCTAAATACAAAAATAATTATTATGCAGGAAGGTGACGTAAAAACGGCTATTGC
This sequence comes from Candidatus Gastranaerophilales bacterium, assembly GCA_017475485.1. Taxonomy (GTDB): domain Bacteria; phylum Cyanobacteriota; class Vampirovibrionia; order Gastranaerophilales; family Gastranaerophilaceae; genus RUG14156. Next base: position 20,074 of record JAFVFO010000057.1, read on the forward strand.
TTGCGATAATGTTTTAGATATTAAAAAACTTGAAAAAGAAAAAATCCACCCTGTTAAATATCAGCGCGAAAGCGAATTTTTTGAAGGCGTTTATGTTCTTGGAAAAGAAGACTTATATATTATAAATATTAAAAAAATAACAGATTATATCTGTGAAAATCCGCATTTATATTCAAATTCCAAAAATAAACATTATGTTATTAATGATGAAAATTCCAAAAAAGTTTTGCAAGCAAGAAAAAATGCTTTAATAGAGCTGAATAACACCGTTCAAACAAACATTTCCCTTTATGACAGCGGCGTATCTTTTATAATTAACAATGTTAAATACTATATAAATATGGCAAGCGTTAAGGAATTTTATAAAGTTAAAAAATCTAAATTTATAAAAGTTCCATGTACAAAAGATTATGTTTTCGGACTTATTAACATAAAAGGCGAATACATCACGGTTATTGATATAAGAAGACTTTTTAACAATTCTAAAACAACCGTAAAAGAAAAATCCACTATTATAATTCTTAATTCGGATGAATATAAAATAGGAATTTTGGCAGATGAGATTTGCGAAAGTATAACAATAGATTTTGATGAAATTATACAAAATCGTTTTCAAAAAAATGACGATAAAATGCCCGAATTCGTAAAAGACAGCGAAATTTATCAGGTTTTAGATATAGAACAGCTTTTAAAGGATGAGCGTCTTACAATCTGCTAAAGAAGGAAGATAATAAACTTCTAAATAAAATTCCATTCTTTTAAATGAAGGGATTATTTTTTTCAGTGCTTCAACAAGCATATTCGGATTTTGGTAATAATCTGTTTTTAATAATTCAAAAATATTGTATGCAAAACTTGATAAAATATTGCCCGTATCCTGATTTTTAAACTGCTCAAGAAGCCTGTTGAACAGGTTTTTTTGTTTTTCTATAAGTTTTACAATATTTTGGGTAAATGTTTTTTTGACTTCCAGCTCTTTTAATAATTTTTCGCAAGCTGAATTGTATTCTTTAAGTATTTCACAAGAAAGTAATAAACTTTTATATAGAATATCTAATTCTTTTTTAAAATTATCAATATCATAATTCGGTTCATAACTTGTAATATCAAGTTTTTCTACTGTATCTGAATTATTTAGAGCATCTTTTAAATTAATATTTTTAAAACCTTTAATATTAGCTCCGTTTGAAGAATTAATTAATTCAACATCTTTTATTGTTTTTGCAAAATCCTCAAATAATTTAATAAAAGTAAGATAATCAGCCTTTGTAGGTATCAAGTTGCCGTTTACATCTTTTGTTGTTCTTAGGTTTTTATTCAAATTTTTAAGATAATTTTTTGCACCCGAGATAGCTTGATTATCATCCATAATTATCGTTTTATATGAATTTTTAAATGCTTCAAAATCATTGGTAATAATTTCATATTGCTTTTTATCTTTATTAAAAACACATTCAAGGCTCTCGTACTGTCCGCCCGAAGAATAGCACTTTCCGCCTTTAAAGGATAAATCCTGTCCTATAAAAATTATTTTTGAAAAACCCATTAATATTGCGCAGCATAGCGCAGTATATGAAGATGTACCAAGGGTTTTAAGGTTATTTTCTATTTTTAAACTTCTTCTTACCCAGTAGTTAAAAAAGTTTTCATTTGAAATATAAAAGAAATGTTTTTTCGCCTGACGTCTTACAACGCAAGAATGGGTAAAAGCGTCTGTTATAAAATATGAGTTTAATAAATCAATACCTTCAAATTGATTTTGATTATCAATAACATCTATACTGATTATAAAATCAGGGATAATTGAATATTTTTTTAACAATTTTAAAGAAGGATTAAGCGCAAAAGTAATGAATTTATCTTGATTTTGTTTTATTGTTTCTATATTTGTTTCTAAAGAAGGGCCCGCACAAAGAATAAGCGCTGTTTTATTTTTATAAATATCTTTCAGTTGTTCAATATTCGGGCTTTTTATAATTTTTTTCAAGTTAAACAAGGTTTCTCTTGAAGCATTGGGCATTTTTTCAATATATGTATTTCTGTTTCCGATAACTTCCGCTTGAATATCCTGCGCTTTTTGAAAAACATCTAAAATATTATTATAAAATAATGTTTTATAAGAATTTAAAAACACAATAGATAAATCTGTTTCCGGTGTAATTATTTTTTTTAAAAGAGTTGAAAATTCATCATTATCCGAAACTAAAAACACATTATTTTGATATAGTGCGTCAATTTGTGCTATAGATAAAACAAGTTTAATAATATCAAGGTTCGGTTCATATATAACAATTTTGCTTTTTGTACATTTTTTGGAAACTGTATCCGGCAAATATCCGAGCCCAAGCCCGTATATAATTTTCAGGGAATTAAAATCATCCGTTACTTTATTTGCGATATTTTGTGCCTCTGCTAAAGCACCTTGCGCAGAGTGCAATTCAACATTATTAAAAACAAGATTATATTCATCCGAATTTGTTTTAGATAACTGCAGATTTGAATTTTCCAAATCTGTCATTAAAATTTTATTAAACAGTTGTTTGTTGTACTTTTCTATATAAGCCAAATTTTTATCTGATACTTTATTTTCCATGGTTTATATGGTAGCATTATTGAGGTATTTATGGCAAATTTTAAAATTAAAAACTTTTTTTTACTACCGATTTTCGCTTTATTTTTTATTACAGCGGTTTTTGCGGATGGAAATATAGTTCGGCCCGATATGACAAATTGGGAAGAAATTTATAATCAACAGCAAGAAGCTGATTTTGATTATATTTTTGGGCTTGACCCGTATCAAAGTGACGAATATACAAAATACATGTATTCCCCGTATCCCTTGTTTCGGCTTGGCGTGCCTATTATATTCAAATCCATTACAATTCAGCCGGGGTATTATCTTTTGACTCCGCGCGATAAAAACGGGCAAACTTGGATACTGTTTAAGGAAAACGGCAGAGTATCCCATGTTATTCCTATTTATAAAGAAGAAACAGTACCTGACAGTTTTTGGGAAGAAAAACTTCCTCATCCGAAATTAAATGCTTATGAAAAAGTAAGAAAAAATACCATGAATTTTATAGGTAAAAAATTCGGTTCAAAAAACCAAAGAACACCTATCCCAAGTGCTTATATCGAGTTTGATGACAAAGGTGACTTTTGGAATATGATATTATATTATGGTAGTAAAAAATATTATTTGATATTTAAAAAGGGTTAGTGAATGAAAAAATTAATTATAACTTTTGTCTTAATTATTTTTAGCACGTTATCAAGCAACGCTTTTGAATTAAATAATTACCAACAGGTTAAACTAACCCTGCGTGAATACAACAAGGCGCTATCAGTACAGGATATAGAAAAAGTAAAATCTTTTTACGATGAAAATTATAAAAGTGCAGACGGCTTCACGCTTGATGAATTAATGCAAATGCTTGAAAAAACCTACAGTGCTTACGGAAAAATGAAGCAAAAAACTAAAATCAATAATATTACCGCTTATGATAATTATGCAATTGTTCAATTAAAAGATAAAACCCATGCCTGTGTATATCCCGATAAAAATAAAACAAAAGGCAAAGAAGGAATTTTAGACGGGGAAAGTTTATATTCTTTGTATTTTAAAAAGTCAGGGGATAAATGGAAAATATTCTATGATGAAATTATATCCGAAACAACAAGCCTGAAATACGGTGTTGCAAATAAAATCCCCATGGGAATAGTTACTCCTGCATTAATTACAAATAATGAAAAATACGACTTAAGCCTTAAAATGAAAAAACCTGATGATATTATTGCGCTTGCAAGCATATCGAATGAAGAAATAGAATACCCCACACCCGATTATAAAGAAAAGTTCCGCAAATTCCCAAGTGAAGGAGAACTGCAAAGGGTTGTTAAGGCAAATAATAAAAATAAAAATGAATATGCAGTTGCTTCCGTAGGTTTCACGCGTGTATCCATGAACAAAGAAGAAACAAAAGCACGCATAGAAATTATCGGAATTGCATATTTAATGAAAAGAATCAACATGATTCAACTGAAAGAAAATAATGAACAATAATTCTTCTAAAAAAGCGTTTATTTTTTACTTTTTAATGTGTTTGATTTTGCTGGATTTTGGCAACAGCTTAAGAAAACTCAGTTTTAACAGCTTTTTTGATAACTATTCAAACCCTGTGTTTTCAATCGTACATACCACAAATACAGGCTCTGCCTTTGGCATGTTTTCAAATAATTCAATTCCTTTAGCCGTATTTGGTGTAATTGCATTGGTTTTATTAACATACTATGTTTATAAAAATATTAAATTTGAAGATAAGCTGGAATTGCTTTCTATAACGCTATTTTCAGCAGGTGCGCTGGGTAATTTGGTTGAAAGGGCACATTTTGGTTATGTGGTTGATTATATAAAACTCAATTTCACTGAATTTCCCGTATTTAATGCGTTTGATATAATGATTTGCCTTGGTGTATTTTTGTACTTTTTATTTGTAATTTTTGATTTAAGGAAAGACTATGGAAATTCTGATAAATCAAAACAATAAAAATAAAAGATTGGATACCTTCTTTCCTGATTTTTCACGCTCAAAAATAACAAAGGCCATAACGGAAGGGTTAATTCTTGTAAATAATAAAAATCAAAAACCTTCATATAAATTAAAAGAAAATGATATCATTTATTATGATGAAAAAAAGCTCGATTGCTTTTTAAACCCTTCAATGGAGCTTCTTCCTTATGAATTTAAACTTGATATAAAATATGAAGATGAAGATTTAATTATAATTAATAAACCAAAAGAAATTCTTACACACCCTACAAAATATGAAAGATTAAAAACAATTTCAAATGCTTTAATTTATCATTGCGGAAGGGAAAATTTATCTGGCATTTCAGGCTCTGATAGACCGGGTATAGTTCATAGACTTGATAAAAATACTTCAGGACTTATGATTGCAGTAAAAAATAATGAGGCTCATCAAAAAATTGCTCTGCAGATTAAAAATAAAACTCTTAAAAGAAAATATTTAGCAATTGCGCTTGGTGAATTTAAGGAAAAAAAGGGTACAATTGACAAACCCTTGGTGCATTATTTAAAAGATGACGTTAAAATGGCAATAAGCGACAAAGGACTTGAAGCAATAACTAATTATAAGGTTATAGAAGAATTTAAGGGTGCAAGTATAGTTGAACTTGAATTAAAAACCGGAAGAACTCATCAAATACGCGCACATCTTGCTTCTATTAATCATCCTGTATTTGGTGATAGTTTATATGGTGCTAAAAGTTTTATGAGGAATGAATTTTACAATTTAAAAACCACGGAACAATTACTTCAATCATATTTTATATCTTTCATTCACCCAAGAACCGGTGAAAACATGGAATTTCAACTGCATGAAGAAGAATACAGCAAAGATTTTATAAAAGTTTTAAATTTTTTAAGGAGAATAAATGCTAATGATTAATTTTGAGCTAACGGATTTATATTATCTGCTTACAGGTTTTGTATGTGCAAGTGTAATATTTTTATTTTATATTTCAAATCTTAAAAAAGAGATTAAAACACTTAAACGTCAATATGAAAAAAAATCTGTCGGCATGGATGATTCATCACTTAGGGTTAAAACTTTGGAAAATAAAATAAAAACTTTAGAAACAGCCCTAAAAAAACAAATGGAAAATAATAATTAATTTGGTGTATAATAATTTTACAAAGTGTCGATGTGGTGGAACTGGTAGACACGCATGATTCAGGTTCATGTGCTTAATCGCTTGGGGGTTCGATTCCCCCCATCGACACCATAAAAAGAGTAATGACAAAGAAAACATTACTCTTTTTTGTTATATTATCATCTTTTTATTTAATTTGTTCTTGGCATTTCATATTGATTATAGGGAACATTTATTCCTTGTTGTAAAAAATAAGATAAAAATTGTTCATGTGTCATATCAGAGCAAGATAAAATTTTACCCTGATTATCAACTTGAGCAACATTAACAACATCACAAGGTTGAGCATAAGTTCCGTTAGGAGTGTAAACATATTTCTGTGTAACACTTCTTGCTACATATTGTCCGCCATTATTGTCATTATACTTAATTGAAAATGGTTGAATGTTTACGTTCATTTTTATATCTCCGCCTATAATTTTTATAACCAAACAAAACACATCAAGAAAAAAAATTGCCTAAATATTTAAAATTAAAATATTGTTGTCACCTGATTATTATTTACAACTACCTTGAGGCCTGAGTATCCGCCAAGTTCTGGAATTGTAAAGTTTTGTCCTTTACTTTTAATAAATCCTGCTTCCAAACTGTTCAGCAATGAATCAAAATCCACATAACCTAATGTTTCATGTTTTGGATTAATCAGATTTCTTGAAATCAACCTTAATAATCCATGTTTAGAAAAAGATATTTTTGGAATATCATAATTTTTATAATTAAAACTTTCTGAAACTTTTTCATCAAGCGCCCTGTATAGGCCGTAAATTTTTCTGATTTGATTTTGCATATCTATATTTGAGTCAAGGTGTTGATTGAACGCAGCAAAAAATTCCCTGTTGTCCTTATACATTTTTGCAATTTCTTCCGATAGCCTATGTTCTTCAAGCATAGAAAGATTTTCCCGCCCTTTTTGCATAAGTTTACTTTTTGGAAGATTATTTTCATTAATTACTTCAAGTGCAGTATCAATGAAAAATCCCGCTTCAAACAAACTTTGCATATTTTGCCCCTTCATTAACCGAGGATTCATATTAAGAGGTGCGACATTTTCAAAACCATAGCAATAAATATCTTCTCCGGCTATATTTTTGCTTACGGGAGTATTAAAAGTAAGGAAAGACTCTTTTATAAAAGATGTCCAAATGTCGAGCGCAAATTGTTTATCTACTTTAATTCCTGAAATTTCACTTATTAATTTGCTTGCAGCTTCGGAATCTGATGATTTAAACAGTGAAAGAAGTTTATCGGAATCTTCTTTTGAAAATTTTACCGCATAAAATTCTTTTATATGTGAAAGGTATTGGTTAAAACTCTGATTAACGTCTTTTCTGTCTTCCGAAAGACTTTGCTTATCTATTTTTTGATATTTAAAACTTAAAATATTATTAATAATTGCTTGTCTTGTTTCTTCATGGTTGATTTTATCAAGTTCATTCTGTATGTTGAATCCGCTTTGTATTGCGCTTGATAAAAGCAAAAAATTAATAAATCCGTTTTTATTTTTTGAAAGTTCAGATGATTCAGGATAAATTTCAAGCATTAATTCTAAATATTCATCTTTAGTTGAACTGGAAAAAAACCTTAAAAATTCAAAGCCTGAATTATCAATAAAATCTTTGAAATCTTCATATTCGCCTTCGGAAAAAAATAACCTGACCATGGATTTGAACTCTTCTTTTTCTTCATCAGACATGAAAAAATCTTCCCTTGTAGGAAATCTTTCAAAAAATGAATTTATATAATCATCATCAATTGTCCCGGTTTCAGATAACATTGCTCTCGTTTCTTCAAATAATGTATAAAAATCTATTTCTTCATCAAAAAAAGATTTTATGAGATTTTTAACGTAATTACGAGAATTTTCATAGGTGCTTGTATTTACACCCAACCTTGAAAAGCCTGCATAATCTAAAGGTAGATTGTGTTCAAGACAGTTTTCCTGACCGCTATAAAATTCCCTGTATTTTTCTGAATTTTTTGAAAAATAATCATATACATAAGATAGGACTTCTTCTATTTCTCCATTGCTATAACCGGTGTTAGAAAGCCTTTTAATTGCCTTTTGAGTGTCTTTTCCGGTAAAATAAATTGAACTTTTATAATTATTTGAATAATTATATTTGCAAACTGCACTATTCATTACACACACCTATTTCTTGTATCTTTATTAATAAAGTAAATTTTTAAGAAAAAAATGTTCAAAAGTTACAAAAAATATACAAAAAATCTTCTTTAAATTAATAAAGAAGATTTTTATTGTATTTAATTTGTTTCAGTCTGTTCTTGTTGCATTTGCGCTTTTACTTCATCAAGACTTATATTAATTCCTTGGCCTATGCCGTTTTCATCTGTTTGAGTAATTGTTGCAAATTGCATACCGTTTCCAGAAGGTTTTAATTCTCCGTTATCCCCTACTTAACTCGGACAGCAAGGACATGTTGAAGCGGGAAACTTTATGCAATCATCCGAAGCCAAAGGTGCGCTTGGTGTCGGTGTAGGTACAGGGTTATATAATGCTGGTTTTAATGTAACTGCTTTAAAATCATAATTCTTAAAAATCATCTCAACCTCTACTATTATCCTTCAATATACACTTGTATTGGATAACAATTATTTTTAAAAATTATTGCTATATTCAAAATAAAATGTTTAATTTCTTTACTAAAATTCACATAGCATGTGGATGGGTAGTACTATAAACATCTTTCAATCTCTGAATAGAAACATGGGTATAAATTTGCGTATTTTTAATAGAGGAATGGCCTAAAAGTTCTTGAACTATTCTTAAATCTGCACCATGCTCTAGTAATTTTGTTGCAAAACTATGACGAAATACATGCGGCGATACATATTTCGGAAAATGTATAGCCTTAAGGCATTGTTTAAGCGCTTTTCTGATACTTTGATTTTGAAGTCTGTAGCCGTTATAGTTTATAAATAAAGGACTCGAGGGCAGTTTATCCGTTTTACAGATTAAATCGGAAACATTTTCAATATAGTTAATCAGTCCCTCTTTTGTTTTATCGGGAATTAAGACTATTCTCTCTTTTGCGCCTTTACCAAACACTCTTATTTCATTTTGCTCCAAATTCAAATTTTCATAATTTAAATTTGATAATTCCGAAATTCGCATACCTGAAACCCACAACAATTCAAGTATTATACGATTTCTATATCCGGCCGGAGTATTGATGTCAATGCCTCTTAAAATGTTTTCAACTTCTTCTTCATATAAAAAATGAGGCAGAGCCTTTGTTTGCTTTGGGATAGCTATTGAATCAACAGGATTATATCCTATTAATTCTTCTTGGTATAAAAATTTATAAAATGCCCGAATAGAGGCTATTTTTCGCGCTACTGTTGTTTTTGTATAATTAAGCTGATTTATAAAATAAAGATATTCGCTGAATTTATCCGGTTCAATTTTTAACGGGTCATCGTCATTTAGCCATAATAAAAAAGTGTAAACATCATTAATATACGCCCTGATAGTATGAGAAGAAAAATTCTTTTCACTTTTTAAATACAATTTAAAATCATCAAGAAATTCTTGTTTTTTATCCATAATATAATAATTATACATATTTTAAGCATAATAATTAATCATTTTTTTGTATGTAAATTTGTAAAGAAAATTTTTATAATTGTATAAAATAATTTGGATTTGTTATATCATTTTTTTGGATATCCCCTAAAATAGGAATTAGTTTAAATTGCAAAACAATTTCGATAGTTTAGATAATCTTGAATTACGAGTACAAAAATCTTCCGTTGTACAGCAAAGAGCAGGTCTTGTTGCCGTATATATGTATAAGCAATTCATGGAATTTCATCAAGCAACTATAAATACTAACGATATGTTTTTAAAAATTCTTGAAAATTTGGCAGAAGTTTTAGAATATTTAAAACAATCATTAAATATCAGAAATGTGCCCGTGCAAAATGTCACAGCTACTGTTGACAGTGCTAAAACGCTTGCAATTGTTAATATTTTATGGCACAATATAAGTTTTACTTCGCGCTTTAATATCTCCCCGAAAGCATTTGCGCAAAAAAACGGCCAGCCTATGTTTTGCGGAAGAATTTTTGCAATTAACGGCGATTTTACCAAATTAATCAAAGAAGATGATGACCTTGAAAAACAAATGGATACACTTTTAGCTAATGAAATTGCTTCTTTATATGTACCTGCAGAAAAAAATCAAGGTACAATAATGACAATCCGCCATAAGGATAATCAGGAGTTGTTTATTAGTCAATTAGATGCACCGAGAGAATTTCTTTTAAAAGTTATTGAAATCGTCTGCGCCGGCGGAGAATTCCATAAACAAAACACTAAAAAAACCGGCTTTTTGTTTTAATAACCCGAGCCGAGTGAGCCGTAGTCCGACGGACTAGGCAAACGAAGGCGAGGGCTTTCTTATTGCCTTATTGCCTTATTGCCTTAATGCCCTAATGCCTTAACACCCTAATGCCTTATTGCCTTAATACCCTAATGCTCTAATGCCTTTTACTTCAGTATCTTCTATCGCTTCAATGAGCTTTTAAAGTTCATATATTAACAAATCACTATAATGTATTATATAATATATTTTATTTAAGGAATTAAGTTTTATGAAAAAATTAATTTTATTATTTATATCATTTTTATTCTTATCAGCTAATGCGCAAAATTATACTCCAAATGAAAATAAAACATCCGAAACCGTTTCTTGGGGTCCATATATGTTAAGGCTGGAAAGAAATATTAAAAGAAATTGGAACCCGCCAAGAGTCGATAACTCCAAAAGAATTGTTGTAACTTTTGTAATAGCAAAAGACGGAAGATTAGTAAGCAGGGAATTAACAAAATCTTCCGGAAATCGCGTTGCAGACGAAAAAGCACTGCTTGCGATTGACAAAACCGCTCCGTTTGAACCCTTGCCTAAAAACTACAAAGGCCAATCCGTTCCAATAGAATTCACTTTTGATTATGCAATTTTAAATAATATACGACATTAAATAACAACTTTTATTTTTCTAAACTAAAGGTTTTTTAAAAAAATAGCCTGAAAATTTTTATGCCTACATATTTTAGCCTATTTTTTAAAAATTTCAATATTTTGTAAATTTTTATTAAGCTAAAAACTTGACCAAACCCATTTAGCAAATATAATTATTTAGTTAATAATGTTGCACTATGGCTAAATTTCGCCTTAGAAACCAAAGTCGAATAAGAAAATCGCGAAAATCAGCCAAGCAAGTTAAATAATAATTGTAATTACATATATAAAGAGGTACTTAGATGACAACAACAAAAGCAAACCGTGTTACCCCGCAAGGAATTCCTGCTACACGTCTTACGGATTTACCTGACCTCATTGAAGTTCAAAAGAAATCTTTTGAACAATTTTTAAAAGAGGGTTTAAAGGAAGAATTATTATCATTCAGTCCTATTAAAGATTATACGGGCAGATTGGAATTGCACTTTTTACCAAACTATACATTCGATAAGCCGAAATATACAATTGAAGAAGCTCGTATTCATGACGCAACTTATGCTAAACAATTAAGAGTTATGATGCGTTTAGTTAATCGTGATAGTGGTGAAATTAAAGAACAAGAAGTTTATATAGGCGATATTCCGACAATGACCGACAAAGGTACATTTATTGTAAACGGTGCTGAACGTGTTATTGTTTCTCAAATCGTCAGAAGCCCCGGCATTTACTATAAAAAGGAAGTTTCCCCAACCGGTAAACGTCTTTATAATGCAACTTTAATTCCAAACCGCGGTGCATGGTTGAAAATAGAAACAGACTCTAATGACCTTGTCTATGTTAAAATTGATAAAAACAGAAAAATTTTAGCAACAACTCTACTGAAAGCATTAGGCATTACGCCTGTTGAAATGGAATCATTATTCACTCATTTTGATTTCTTAAGAAAAACATTGGAAAAGGATGCCGCAACAACAACCGATGAAGCACTTGTTGAAGTTTATAAAAAATTAAGACCCGGTGACCCTGCTACTCCTGCGGGCGGAAGAAGTATTTTAGAAGCTCGTTTCTTTGATGAAAAGAAATATGATATAGGTAAAGTCGGTCGCTATAAATTAAATAAAAAATTGGGTTTAAACTTACCTGAAACGCAACGTACAATTACAATTCAAGATATCGTTGCAGGTATTGAATATTTAATTAATTTAACCTATGATGAAGGTGTTTTGGATGATATTGACCACTTAGGCAATCGTAGAATCCGCTCTGTCGGTGAATTATTACAAAACCAATTCAGAGTCGGTTTATCAAGAATTGAACGTATTGTTAAAGAAAGAATGACTCTGCAAGATTCTGAAACTTTAACACCTTTAAATCTTTTAAACACAAAACCGTTAGTAGCAAGTTTAAAAGAATTCTTTGGTTCATCTCAATTATCACAATTCATGGACCAAACAAACCCATTAGCCGAATTAACTCATAAAAGAAGAATTTCAGCTTTAGGCCCCGGTGGTTTAATGAGAGAACGTGCAGGTTTTGCTGTTCGTGATATTCACCCTTCTCATTATGGTCGTCTTTGTCCCGTAGAAACTCCTGAAGGCCCGAATGCAGGTTTGATTAACTCACTTGCAACACATGCTCGTGTTAACGATTATGGCTTCATTGAAACACCGTTCTTTGTTGTTAAAGACGGTCAAGTTACGGATGAAGTACACTATTTAACAGCAGATGAAGATGAAAACTATCGTGTAGCACCTGCTGATATTGAATTAACAAAAGACAGACACATTAAAGATGATTATGTAGCTGTAAGATACCGTTCGGAATTCACAATGGGTGAATCTACAAAAGTTGACTATGTTGGTGTTTCGCCAATACAAATCATCTCTGTTGCGACATCTTTAATCCCGTTTATCGAACATGATGACGCGAACCGTGCCCTAATGGGTTCTAACATGCAACGTCAAGCAGTACCGCTTTTAGTTACACAAAGACCGGTTGTAGGTACGGGTTTAGAAGCACGCGTTGCAAAAGACTCGGGTATGGTTGCCGTTTCAACGGTTGACGGTACGGTTGTTAAAGTAATGGGCGAAGAAATTCATATTAAAGATAAAAAAGGCGATATTCATCAATATCAGCTGCTAAAATATGTTCGCTCAAACCAAGATACCTGCATTAACCAAAGACCGATTGTAAGAGAAGGTGACGAAGTTAAAGCAGGGGATGTTATAGCAGACGGTGCTTCGACAAATATGGGAGAACTTTCGTTAGGTAAAAATGTTCTTGTAGCATATATGCCTTGGGAAGGTTATAACTACGAAGATGCTATCTTACTTAATGAAAGATTGGTTTATGATGATGTATTCACATCATTGCATATTGAAAAATTAGAAATTGACGCTCGACAAACAAAACTCGGCCCTGAAGAAATCACCCGTGAAATTCCGAATGTTTCGGAAGATTCAATTCGTCACTTAGATGAAAGAGGAATCGTCAGAATCGGTGCAAGAGTTTACGCTGATGACGTCTTAGTCGGTAAAATTACACCAAAAGGTGAATCCGAACATCCGCCTGAAGAAAAACTTCTTCGCGCAATTTTCGCTGAAAAAGCTCGTGATGTTAAAGATAATTCTCTAAGAGTTCCTCACGGTGAAGGCGGGCGTGTAGTCGATGTCAAAGTATTTGACAGAGAAAAAGGCGACGAATTACCCCCGGGAGCAAATACGGTAATCAGAGTTTATATTGCTCAAAAACGTAAAGTATCGGTTGGTGATAAACTTTCAGGCCGCCATGGTAACAAAGGTATTGTTTCAAGAATATTACCAAAAGAAGATATGCCTTTCTTGCCGGACGGTACTCCGATTGATATCGTGTTAAATCCTCTGGGTGTTCCTTCTCGTATGAATGTAGGTCAAACTTATGAACATTTATTAGGTTTAGCCGCATATTTAACAGGCAACCATTACGAATCACCTTTATTTGATGAAATGTATGGTGCTAACCAATCTGAAATGAATACCAAAGCAGAACTGCTTAAAGGTATTAAAGAAAGAGGAATTGACTGGGTACATGAAGACGGTAAAGTTACGCTTTATGACGGCCGTACGGGTGAACCGTTCGATGAACCTATCGCAGTCGGTATTTCTTATATCTTAAAACTTGTTCACCTTGTTGATGATAAAATCCACGCTCGTTCAACCGGCCCATATTCATTAGTTACACAACAACCTCTGGGTGGTAAAGCACAGTTCGGCGGTCAAAGATTTGGTGAAATGGAAGTTTGGGCACTTGAAGCCTATGGTGCAGCATATACTCTGCAAGAAATGTTAACAATTAAATCAGACGATGTAAACGGCAGAAGTAGAGCTTACGAAGCAATTGTTAAAGGTGATAACATTCCTCGCCCCGGTATTCCTGAATCCTTCAAGGTATTGGTTCGCGAATTACAAAGTATCGGCCTTGATATAGCTGTTTCTAAAAAAGGCGGAGAAGAAGTTGACTTAATGTCAGATACTGATGACCTTCGCAAATCAGCTCCGAAAAGAGTTCTGTCAGATATAGATTCAGAAATTCTGAATATGGACTTTTTTGATACATCAGCCGCATTTAAAGATTAGTAAATATTAAAATCAAAGGAGAATAAATGTCTACAAGTATTGATTATTTTGATTATATAAGAATCTCTATAGCATCGCCTGAGAGAATCTTAAAATGGTCATACGGGGAAGTAACAAAACCCGAAACAATTAACTATAGAACCTTAAAACCTGAACGCGACGGTCTTTTCTGTGAAAAAATCTTTGGACCTACAAAGGACTGGGAATGTTTTTGCGGAAAATATAAAAGAGTTCGTCACAAAGGTATTATCTGCGAACGCTGCGGTGTTGAAGTTACGGATTCTAAAGTAAGAAGACACAGAATGGGCCATATTAAACTGGCTGCGCCTGTTTCTCATATTTGGTTCTTAAAAGGTATTCCTTCATACTTAGGTTTACTTTTAGATATGACCTTAAAAGACTTGGAACAAATAATATACTTTAATAATTATGTTGTAGTGGATGGTGCTGATTCGCCGTTCAAAAAATTCCAGCTTTTAACAGAAGAAGAATATGAAGATTTCATTATGGAAAATGAAGATTCTAAGTTAAAAGTAGGTATAGGTGCCGAAGTTATTAAAGAATTATTATCCGAAATTAAACTTGAAGATTTGGCAAATGATATAAGAACGGAATTAGACGCTGCAGGCGGATCTGTTCAGAAAAGAGCTAAATTAATTAAACGTTTAAGATTGGTTGAAAGCCTGCTTGAATCAGGGACTGAGCCGACTTGGTTTATCATGGATGTACTGCCGGTAACACCGCCTGATTTAAGACCAATGGTTCAATTAGACGGCGGACGTTTTGCAACATCAGATTTAAACGATTTATACAGACGTGTAATCAACAGAAACAACCGTTTATTAAGATTGCTTGAAATGGGTGCACCCGAAATTATTGTAAGAAACGAAAAACGTATGTTGCAAGAAGCGGTTGATGCTCTAATTGATAACGGCCGCCGCGGAAGAACGGTAGTAGGGCCTAATTCAAGACCTTTAAAATCTTTATCTAACATCATTGAAGGTAAACAAGGTCGTTTCCGTCAAAACTTGTTAGGTAAACGTGTTGACTACTCAGGCCGTTCGGTTATCGTTGTAGGCCCTCAATTACAATTAAATCAATGCGGTCTTCCAAAAGAAATGGCTATTGAACTGTTTAAACCATTTGTTGTTAACAAGTTAATTGAACGTGGTTTGGTTCAAAATATCAAATCAGCTAAGAAGAAAATTGAACGCTCTGAAGCTGTTGTATGGGATATCTTAGAAGAAGTAGTTGAAGGACATCCTGTTATGTTGAACCGTGCTCCAACACTTCACAGATTGGGTATTCAAGCATTTGAACCGGTATTGGTTGAAGGCAGAGCTATCCAATTACATCCGTTAGTTTGTACGGCCTTCAATGCCGACTTCGACGGTGACCAAATGGCGGTACACGTTCCGTTATCAATCGAAGCACAAGCAGAAGCAAGAATGTTAATGCTTGCTACAAACAATATCTTAGCTCCCGCAACAGGTAAACCGATTATTACACCAACACAGGATATGGTCTTGGGAATGTATTATTTAACCATACTTAAAGACCCGAATGCTCCTATTAAAGGATATTTCCATGACTTTACAGATGTAATGGCAGCACATGCGACAGGTGTTGTGAAATTACACGATAAAGTTATCGTTAGGGATGAAAACGGTCACAGAATCGAAACTACTCCCGGTCGAATTATATTCAATGAAGCAGTAAGAAAATCTGTTTTGGCGTAAGAAAATTAAACATAAGAGGTAAATAAATATATGAATACATTAACTCCTGAAAGCTCAAAAAAGAAAAAGCATGTTGAGTTTATCAATAAGGTAATGAATAAAAAGGCACTAAACCAGCTTTTATCTCAAGTATATCTTGAATGGGGCGGTGCAAAAACTGCAGAACTTGCAAACAACCTTAAAAATCTGGGTTATAAATATGCAACAAAATCGGGTACTACAATTTCAATCCACGACTTGCAAGTTCCTAAAGAAAAAGGCGAATTACTGCAAGAAGCACAAGATGAAATTGCTCGTTCTACCCGCCGTTATTTGAAAGGTGAAATAACAGAAGTTGAAAGATATACAAAAGTTATCGACACATGGAGCGAAACTACGGCAAAATTAACAGAAAAGGTTGTTGAAGGCTTCAATAAATTAAACCCTGTTTATATGATGGCATTCTCCGGAGCCCGTGGTAATTTGTCACAAGTTTCACAATTAGTTGGTATGCGCGGTTTGATGGCAGACGCACAAGGCCAAATCATCGACTTACCTATTAAATCAAACTTCAAAGAAGGCTTATCTTGTACGGAATACGTTATTTCATCTTATGGTGCAAGAAAAGGTCTGGTAGATACTGCGCTTAAAACAGCCGATTCAGGTTATCTAACAAGACGTTTGGTTGACGTAGCGCAAGATGTTATTATCAGAGAAGAAGACTGTCACACTGAAAAATTCATTAATTTAACCGCTATTACAGACGGTGAAGATGTAATTGTTCCGTTAGAAGACAGATTGCTTGGCAGAACGGTTGCCCAAGATATCGTTGACTCTGAAGGTAATGTATTAGTTACAAAAAATACAACAGTTGATCGTGATGATTTAGAAAAAATTAAATCGGTTGGTTTAAAAGAGGTTAAAGTTCGTTCTACCCTAACTTGCGAACTTGAATACGGAATTTGCCAAAAATGCTACGGCTGGTCAATGACTACTCAAAAACCCGTTGACATTGGCGAAGCAATCGGTATTATCGCCGCTCAATCAATCGGTGAACCCGGTACACAGTTAACAATGAGAACATTCCACACAGGCGGTGTATTCAAAGGTTCAGGTGTAACCCGTCAAGCTAAAGTTACAATAGACGGTACTGTTAATACAGAAGTCAGAACAAAAGAACAAAGAACACGTCATGGGGATGTTGTTAGAATTGCAATTAAAGAAGCAGATGTTGAAATTGTCGGAAAATCCGATTCCGAAAAAGTCCACGTTCCAATGGGCGCAAAAGTTCTTGTTAAAAAAGGTGATACTGTTAAGGCGGGCGACGCTATTGCCGAATTTGAACCCGCTTCAAAAGGTGACGGTTCCCGTTTAACAGAAAAAGCCTTAAAAGATATCACATCCGATATTTCGGGTGAAGTAGTTTTTCAAGACTTTGTTGCAGATGAAAGAAAAGACAGACAAGGTAACATTTCTCGTATTGCAAACAAACAAGGTATTGTTTGGGTTTTAGGCGGTGATGTATATGCTCTGCCTACAGGTTCAAAGGTTTTAGTTAAAGACGGTCAAAAAATTAAAAAAGGTGAAAAACTGGCTGAAACTTTAATTATATCTGAACACGGCGGCGAAGTTCGTATTGGGGACAGTCTGGAAATTGAAGATGTTCAATTTGAAGGTAAAAAAATCAAGAAAATCGTTTCAGGTAAAGAATTAACAATTGTTATTGCTTCAATTCAAGCGTCTAACGCTGTATTTGAACAAACTAAAAAAGAACAATTGTGGACAGTTCCGGAAACTAATGAAAAATATATTGTTAAATCACCTGTTGATACTACGGTTGAAAACGGTATGATTATTGCTGAATTGATTGATGATACCTGCAAAGTTGAATCTTCCGGTGAAATTCGCTACAACGGCTTAAAGGTTGACGAAAACCAAGTTGTTATTGAACCGGGTCAATTGGTATTTATTCCTGAAGAAATTCATCAAATTTCCAAAGATTCATCCCTAAAACTTGTTGAATCAGGAACTTATGTTGAAGCAGGTACAGAAGTCGTTAAAGATATATATACACATATCGCTGGTATTGTAGAAATTAAAGAATTTAACGATATTATCCATGAAATTGTTGTTCGCCCCGGTGAACTTTATACACTTGATTCTATCAATGATTTAAAAGTCGGCGAAGGTGAAGTTGTTAAAGCGGGTACAACAGTTGCAGGCAAAATAAAAGCAAAAGTTGATTCAATAGTCACAATCATTGAAAACGAATCAGACATGATGGAATTAGATGATTTAGATGAAGAATTAACTGATGATGTTATGGAAGAAGACAGTCTTGACGGCAAGCCTGTTCAAATACTTATCAGACCTATTCAAACGTTTGATATTCAACAAAAAGAAGTATCAATTAAATTCAATGCAACCGATGAAGCAATTGAACTTGTACCGATTACTCAAGTTCAATTCAAAGACGGTGCCAGAGTTCGCAACCTTGACGGTGCAATTTTAACAAGAACATCATTGGTATTATCAATGTCAGGTTATATTTCACACCTAAAAGGTATGGTAGAGCTTGACAGCAAAGGCGATTTAAAAATCGTTGTACTTGAAACTTTAATTGTACGTCGTGAACAAGAAGATAATTCAAGAGGTTTATCTTCAGCTCAAACAGAATTACTTGTTAAAGACGGTCAAATAATCGAACCCAAAACACCTGTTACAAAAACGCAGGTTTTAGCTGTAAGTGATTCTATTGCGTCAATCAATTCTAAAGATTCCGAATTAAGAAGATTATTATTAATATCTGAATCTTCTGAAGAAACAGTAGCTGTTGCATCAAAACCAACAGTTAAAGAAGGTGATTATATCACAGTTGACGAAGAAATAGCAAAAGGTGTTACTTCTCCATATTCAGGTAAGGTTGTAAGTGCTGACTCTAAAGAAGTTAAAATCAGGGTTGGTCGTCCGCATTTAATATCTCCGGGGGCATTATTACAGGTTGATAATGGCGCTTTGATTTTAAGAGGCGACTTGCTTGCAACATTGGTATTTGAAAGACAAAAAACAGGCGATATCGTTCAAGGTTTGCCTCGTGTAGAAGAACTTTTAGAAGCAAGAAAACCAAAAGATTCTGCTATAGCTGCCGAATTTGACGGGACTGCCGTAATTGAAATCGAAGATGATATTCCTCGTTTATTCATCGAAGCAGATGACGGTTCAGGCAGAGTTGAAATCAAATATCCGATTGAAGCTACCGTTATTGTCAACGATAAACAAAAAATTAAAAAAGGCGACGCGCTGACTTCAGGGCCAATGAACCCGCATGATGTCATCAGATTAAAAGGTGCAAATGCCGCCCAACAATATCTTGTTGATGAAGTACAAAGGGTATATCGTTCTCAAGGTGTTGAAATTTCTGATAAACACGTTGAAGTTATTGTTCGTCAAATGATTAAAAAAGTTAAAGTAATTGACTCCGGTACTACAAAATTATTGCCCGGTGAATTAGTTGAACTTAAGGTTATTGAAGCCGAAAATGCAATTGCCCGCGAAAATAACGGACAAGAAGCAACTTATGAAGCATTATTGCTTGGTATTACAAAGGCTTCTTTAAATACTGAATCATTTATTTCAGCCGCTTCATTCCAAGAAACAACAAGAATTCTTACAGAAGCTGCCGTAGAAGGCAAGAAAGACCTATTAAGAGGTTTAAAAGAAAACGTTATTATTGGTCGTTTAATTCCTGCCGGCACAGGTTATTATCATTTAATCAATGCTTCTGAAGAAAAAGAAAAAGAAGCAGCAAAACGTGCCGCTCAAAAACATCAATCAAGAAAACCTTCCGCAATTTTAGAAGAAATTGAAGGTATGTTTGGTGTGGTTGACGCCGACATGCAGTTTTAATCAAGTAGAGAGTAAGTAATAAAAAGGACGGATTAAAAATCTGTCCTTTTTTTATTTCATATTATCAAGTGCAAATTTTATACACTGCACAATAAACTCGTTCCTGCTTAAATTATTTTCGCTAGATAGTTTGTCTAATGTTTCAAACATATCACTGTCAAGCCTGATACTTGTTATCATTTTTTCTTTTTTGACAGGTTTGAAACTAATCGGTTTAAATTTTTTCATAATAACATTGTATTCATTTTTAATCATGAAATATATGTTTAAATTTTAAACATATATGTATTCAAAAATTAATTATATTATCGTATATTTATATTACTATTCACACATATAATATTGTCCACAATCAAACTTTTTGCTACACTTTCATTATGTTAACCAAGTTTGATGATATTTTTAATATTGAAATAGAAAGTAATCCCTTAAGGGAATACAAGGATTTTAAAAACGAAAACCTTGATTATATTGTTATGTTTCAAATAGGGTCTTTTTTTGAAACTTTTTTTGAAGATGCCGAAATTTTTTCCGAAGTTACAGGTTCTGCTCTCGGCTCAAGAAATTTTAAAGGCAAAATAAACATTATAGAATCAGGTGTGCCTAAAAATTCCTTAAACAGCTATATAAAAATACTCTTAAATAACGGCTTAAAGGTTTGTATTTGTTCTGAATTTATAGATGAAAACGGTGGACATTACCGCGCAATCACAAGAAAATACACAAAAGGCACAGTAGTCGAAAGCGAATTTCTGGAAAGTGCCGAAAATAATTATTTAATGGCAATTAATTGTAAAAATAACACTTATAATATTTCGTATGCCGATTGTTCAACAGGGCAGTTTTATAAAACACTTGGAGATTTTAGGCAATGCAGAAATGAGCTGGAAAAAATATCTCCTAAGGAAGTCTTAATTCCAAAAAATCAGGAAAAACTCTTTAAAGATATTATTTTAAAATACAATACAACTATTTTGGACGATAATTATTTTGAAGAAAAAATCGAAGATGTAATTGATAAATATTGCAAAAATACGCAAATAAATTTTAAATCAAAACTTGATAAAATTGTTGAGTATAAATGCGAATCCTTCATGGCGCTTGATGAAATAACAAGGAAAAACCTTGAATTCACAAGAACGAGTTACTTGCAAAAAAAGCGCGGAAGTTTCTTTTGGTTTTTAAATTATACCAAAACCGCAATGGGGATGAGGCTTTTAAAAAAATATCTAAATGAACCCTTGTTAAGTATAGAAAAAATAACCTTAAGACAAAAGGCGGTTGAAGAACTTGTCTGCAACCCTGATTTAATCAACAAAATACAAGAGGTACTTGTTAAAATCGGTGATTTATCAAGGGCTTGCGCTAAACTTTCAAATGCAACAATCTCTCCTCGAGATTTATTAAACCTTGTTAAAAGTGCTTCATTTTTAAAAGATTTAAAAGAAATTTTATCCCCTTTGAAATCTGAAATTTTTAAAATTAATGATATAAAATTAAATAAAATTATAAAACTCTCAAATATAATTAATTCCGCACTCAAACAAGATTGCCCCGCAGAATTAAAAACAGGCGGCATAATAAATTCAGGGTTTGACGTAGAACTTGATTTTTTAAATGAAGAATTGCAAAATCTATATAAAGAAATACAAAATTACGAAACAGCCCAAAAAAAAGCGCTAAACTTAGATAAACTGCATATTAACTCTTCTCCCGCAATTGGTTATTATATTGAATTGCCCAAAGAAAATGATTTAAAAGCGCCAAAAGAATATTTGAAAAAAAATTCAACATCAAAATGCACGCGCTATACAACCTCTGTTTTAAAAGAGCTTGAACAAAGTATTACCGCGAAAAGATATAAAATTTACGAAATAGAATTTCAACTTTATCAAAAAATAAGGCTTTATGCGGGCGATTTTGTTGATTTAATCCGTCAGCTTGCAAAAGGAATTGCCATTGTTGATGTTATAACCGCCTTTGCAAAAGGAGCGGTTGAAAATAATCTTTCTAAGCCTGAATTTTTGGGAAATGATATTACTATCAAAGAAGGATATCACCCAAGCCTTTTAAAACTTAATAATGAAATAGTCAAAAATGATACTGACCTTAAGGCGAATTCTATAATTATTTTAACGGGTGCAAATATGTCCGGTAAATCAACTTATTTAAAGCATAATGCGATAATTGTTGTAATGGCGCAAATAGGTGCTTTTGTGCCCGCAAGTAAGGCAGTATTGCCAATTATTGATAAAGTGTTTTTCCGCCAAAGTACACCTGATGATATTATTAATAACAATTCAAGTTTTATGCTTGAAATGAATGATTTAAAATTTATTCTTGATAATGCAACCGATAAATCCTATATTCTTTTGGATGAACCCGCAAAAAGTACCGCCGAAAAAGAAGGCGGCGAAATAGCAAAAGCATTTTGCGAATACATTTTGACAAAATATAAAACCCGCGCAATGATTGCGACACACAATCTTGAACTTACCAAATTAGAAGAAAAATACCCCAATACAGTTACAAATTATGTTGTAGGCGGTAGCGATAAAGCTAATGTTTTAGATAGAAAAATAAGACGCGGAACTGCAAAACAAAGTTTTGCAATAAATACAGCCTTGCTTGCACAATTGCCTAAAGAAATGATGGAATTTTTACCTGCCTGCTTATAATGTGCCTATATGCTGATTTTTAAATATATTTAAATAGTTAACCCACTTAACAAAATACAGAAAATGTTAAGTGGGTTAATTTTATTTCTATAAATATATAATACCACATTATTTGCTTTTTACAAAAAATTTGCATTTTTTGAGTGATTTTTTAATTTTTCTTAATTTTTGTGTGGCT
>JAFVFO010000058.1 GCA_017475485.1 Candidatus Gastranaerophilales bacterium
CCTTAATATAACTTAACTTTACAAAAATCCACTTAACAATTTATGTATTTTGTTAAGTGGATTAATTTTTCAAGCTAGAGTTCGATTTTAGCCACACAAAAATTATGAAAAATTAAATAATTACTAAAAAAAATTAAATCTTTTGTAAAACTCAAATAATGTGGTATTATATATTTAGGACAAAATAAAAAATCCACTTAACAAAATACATAAATTGTTAAGTGGATTTTTGTAAAGTTAAGTTATATTAAGGATTTACACCCTTCCATAGATATCTTTGTATCTTACAATATCTTCTTCTACTAATTTATCGCCTTTTTGAACTTCTATAATTTTTAATTCCGTATCATAAGGATTTGCAAGCTGGTGTATTGCTTTAACAGGTATATCTATTGAAGAACCTGCTTTAAGCATAAACACTTTATCTTCCAGTGTAACTCTGGCAATGCCTGATAGTACAACCCAGTGTTCCGAGCGGTGATTGTGCGATTGCAGGCTTAATTGCCCCTTTCTTGAAACGCAAATCATTTTTGTTAAATAGCCTTCGCCCTGATTTAAAATTGTATAATATCCCCATGGGCGATATACCGTAGTGTGTATTCTATGGGTTTCGTTATTAGCTTCTTTCAGCTTTTCAAAAACTTTTTTAACACCCTGCGTATCGTTTTTATCGCAAGCTAAAATGGCGTCAGATGTTTCAATAATAATCATATCTTTTAGACCGACACCCGCTAATAATCTTTCGGATGAATATAGCATGGAATTTTGACAATCCTGCTCAATTACATTTCCGATTTTAACATTGTTGTGTTCATCTTTTTTATTAATTTCGTAAACGGCATCCCAAGAACCAAGGTCATTCCAATCTGATTGCATTTCAACCATTGCAATATTTTTGGCCCTTTCCATAACCGCATAATCAACTGAAATTGAAGGATATTTATCAAATGTCATATAGTCAATTTCATCTTGAGTTCGGAAATTGAATAATTGCGTAATATCGTATATTTCAGGTGCGGTTTTTTCTAAAGTTTGCATAAATACCGACGCTTTAAATACAAAAATACCCGCATTCCAAAAATACCTGCCGTCTTTAACATATTCTTGCGCAGTTTTTAAATCGGGCTTTTCTTTGAAACTTTCCACTTTGAAGCCTGAGGTTGAAATTGCTTCACCTGCTTTAATATAGCCAAACCCCGTGCCTGCTGTTGTTGGTTTAACGCCCAGTGTTACAATATAGCCTTGGCGGGCAAGTTTTTGTGCTTCTTCAATTGTGGAAGCAAACTTTTTGGTGTCTTCAATCAAATGATCGGAAGGCAGAACCACAATAATATCGTCCATATTAAAATCAAGTAAAAACTTAACTGCTACTGCGATTGCAGGGGCTGTATTTTTCGCAATTGGTTCGGATAAAATCCTTACATCTTTTGTGTATTCCATTAATTGCAATTTAACATCAGAGGCATGTTTTGCATTGGTAATAGCTAAAATATTATCCTTATCCATAATTCCCATAAGGCGCTCGTAAGTGCGCTCTAAAAGGCTTCTGTCGGAATTAACTTTTAAAAGCTGTTTTGGATATAATTCACGCGATAATGGCCAAAGGCGAGAACCTGAACCACCTGCTAAAATTATTCCATGCATAAATTACCCCCTAACTTAAATTAATTTACTTAATTATATAATAAAGTAAATATAAGGGCAATTTTATTTTGCAAGCGCTTTTGTTTTATCGGCTAAGTATTCCTTTAAGGAGTTTTCCCAGGAAGGAAGCTCGTTGTTGCTATCTAAAACACAATATTTCGGGCGCTTTGCAGGACGCGGAAAATCGCTTTTATCTATAGCTAAAACTTCAACTTTTCTTTTTTTAAGTTCAAAAATTTTCTTTGTAAAATCTGCCCATGACGCACTTCCGGAAGATGTTACATGATAAATTCCGTAAGGCTTTTGTTCTTTTATAATTTCTACAATTTTCTTTGCAACATCAAGACAATTTGTAGGACAGCCTATTTGGTCATTAACAACCGAAATTTCTTTTCTGAAATTTGAAAAAGTAAGCATAGCATCAACATATCCGCCTGCGCCATACAACCATGAGGTTCTTAAAATATAATGTTTTTTTGTAGCCTTCATGATTTCTTTTTCGCCTGCCAGTTTTGATTTTCCATATACATTAATAGGATTTGTAGCGTCTGTTGTTTTATATGGAATTGTTGAATTACCGTCAAATACATTATCAGTGCTGACATATAGTATCGGAATATTATGTTTTTTGGCGATATGAGCTATATTTTTACTGCCCAGCTGATTAATACTGTAAGCTAATTCAGGGTTGTCTTCCGCTTGGTCAATGTTATTATATCCGGCCAAATGTATAATAAAATCAAGACTTATTTTATTCATGATTTCATTAACCATTTTAGTGTTAGTGACGTCAAAAATTTTAGAATTACATGCCCAATACTGCCAATTTTCTTTATCGAGCAATGGACATAATGCTTTACCTATAAGGCCTGTTGAACCTGTAACAAGAATTCTCAAAGTTAGTATATCCTTTTAAGATTAATCTATTTATGACTTTTTATATCACATAATTATGATAAAATCAAAAATATGAACAAAAATTTATCTAAAATCTTAACATTTTTATTTATATTTTTGGCATTAATTTGTTTAATGTGCCTTATTTTCCATAAAGATTACGGTTTTGATATTCAAGAGAAGAAAAATACCGCACCTTTAAAAGGAATTGACAATGTTTTACCGGAAATGAAAAATGTTACGATTAATTCGGTTGATTTTTTGCAATCACAGCTTCCTTTAGGCAAATTTGGGGGAACTTTTACAACAAGCATTATGGGTGAACCTAAAACATTCAACCCTTATAATGCAAATGACGCAACAAGTGCCGAATTATCAGAACTAATGTATGACGGTTTAACATATACCGACCCTTCCAGCGGTAAGGTTATGCCAAAATTAGCAAAAAGCATAGAAATTCTGCCGGATAAAAAAACATACATTGTCCGTTTAAGGCATGGATTGAAATGGTCTGACAATACGGAAATTACGGCAAAAGATGTTTATTTTACATATAATACGGTGATTTTTAAAGGGTTTGGCGACGGTTCTGCGTTGGATGTTATGAGAATAGACGGTGAAATTCCAAAAATTGAATTGATTGATAAATATACCGTAAAATTTATAACACCGAAGCCTTTTGCACCTTTCTTAAGAACATTATCAGCTTCAATAGTACCGGAACATGTTTTCAAAAAAGCTACGGATAAAGGAAATGAATACTTTTTGACCTATCAAGGTATTGATATAAAACCAAATGAGCTTGTTATATCGGGTGCTTTTAAATTAAGCGAATATGTGCCGTCCGAACGCGTTGTATTTGTAAGAAATCCTAATTATTACATAATTAATACAAAAAACGAACGCCTGCCCTACATTGATAAATGGGTTAGCATAATAACCGGTGATACAAATAATGATACTTTGAAATTTGAATCAGGAATTACGGATGTTTTAAGTGTTAACGGTGCATTAGTTGACAGATACAGAGAACTTCAAAAATACGGCGAATTTGAGCTTTATAACCTTGGCAGTTCTACCAATACAACTTTTATCAGTTTTAATTTGAATAACAGAAAAAATAAACAGGGAAAATATTATGTTGACCCTATAAAACAAAGCTGGTTTCAGGATAAAAATTTCAGAAGTGCGCTAGATTGGGCAATAGATAGAGATGATTTAATTTTAAATATATTCCATGGAAAGGCCTTGCCTTTATATAGTGCTGAATCTATCAGAAGTCTTTTTATAAATGAAAAAGTTGCAAAAGGCCACAAAAAAGACATTAATTATGCAAAAGAACTTCTCATGAAAAGCGGTTTTTATCTTAAAGATAATATTTTATATGATAAAAAAGGAAATAAAGTAGAATTCGAGCTTTTAACAAATGCCGGCAACACCCAAAGAGAAGCGTCAGGCGTATCCATAAAAGAAGACCTTGAAGCCCTTGGAATGAAAGTTAATTTCAAGCCTGTTGAGTTTAATTCTTTGGTGAACAGGATTGTTAATCAGGCAGATTTTGACTGTGTTATAATGGCTTTAACGTCAAATATTTCAGAGCCTAATTCGGGTTATAATGTTTGGAGTCCCTATAGTTCACTGCATTTATTTAATAAAAGAACCCAAAATGACCTTCAAACGTCTGATAAATTGCTTGATTTTGAAATAGAATTGGAAAAGTTATTCAAACAAGGGGCGCTTGAACTTGACTATAACAAAAGAAAAGCAATTTATGACAAGTATCAGGAAATTGTTGCAGAAGAAAACCCGTTTATATATCTATATGCGCCTTTAAATATAACTGCGGTGCGCTCTAGGGTTAAAAATGTTTTTCCTTCAAAATTTGGCGGTCTATATACTTCTTTAGCCGAAATATACATAGATAACTAGCTTAAACAGGCATGGACCAATTCTTTTGCAATTTTGAGTGCTTTATTAAAAATAATTTTATTTTCTAAAAAATCATCCGTTTCAATATATTCTTTTACAATTTTTCTTGCATAGCTTCCGATTGAAATTCCATGGTAATTAATACCGCACATTTTTGCAAGGGATGCTGTTTTAGAATTTGTTCCGCCCGATAATAAAAGATAAGTATTTAAATTTGCATTTTGTACAATTTCAGATGTTGCAACTGCTTGAAGCGTTGTTTTAAAGTCATCTTTACCGCCGGACATTGGTGAGCCGTCTGCCTGAATTATTGTAGAATAAGGTTTTCTTGTTGATAACATATTTTTTAATCTTGAAATAAGCATTTTATTTGATAAATTTGACCTATCAACACAAATACTTAACATGCCTTTATATAAATCGTTAATCATATTCCATTTTTGATAGATTTCATCTTCATTTTCAGAGATTGCATGAAATTCAATACAATCAATCCCAAGGTCTATGATGGAAGGTAAGATTTCAGAAAGTTCTTTAGTGTTTGATACCATATCGATTGCACTATTTTTGCAAACAGATACACAGCGCGCACAGCCTATACATTTTTTTTGTTCTATTTTATTTTGGCTTATTGCCTTTTGAGGGCAGATTTCTTCGCATTTATTGCAAGATTTACAATTATTATTTATAAATGCCTTATTCATGTGCGGATCGCCTTTTATGCCGATACTTACGCACAAGTAGCGGTTATCTTTAATTCCTGATAATTCAAGTCCTTCTTTTGCTGTTAAAACAACTTTTTCATCTGCGCATAAATCAAAAAAACTGCACCCTGCAAGGGAATACAGGCATACAAGATGTTTAATTTCTTTTAAATCTTCATTCCCCGCACCGCATACGAGCTTGAAACATTGTCTTTTTTCTAAAATATCTTTCAGCATAATTTAATTTTAATATAAAAATACGAGGCTTTTTGTAATAATTCTTTACATTTTCTAAACTTTTAGTGTAAAAATGACGATATTAAAAACATACGTCTATAAGTAGGTGTTTATGTTAAAAAGCTCGGTACAATCTAACGAGGGAAAATCAACTTCCAAAGGGTTGATTGGATCTCTTTTAGATAAAATCAAAACCACAGTTTCCGAAGGCGTCAGTATCTTTAGTTCTTCAAAAGGGACTGACCGCAACTATGGAAACGATACTTTTAGCACCTCAACAACAAACACAACTACCAAAACAAACAAATCTACA
This sequence comes from Candidatus Gastranaerophilales bacterium, assembly GCA_017475485.1. Lineage (GTDB taxonomy): Bacteria > Cyanobacteriota > Vampirovibrionia > Gastranaerophilales > Gastranaerophilaceae > RUG14156. The sequence goes on from JAFVFO010000058.1 coordinate 5,725, forward strand.
AAAACTAACGACAGAAATGTCGGAAACGATACTAATGATTCATCTTCCACTACTCCGGCTAAATCAGGTACGTCAGGAAGTATTTTCAATATTATAAGAAATAACGGCAAAAGCAGTAAAGACGGAACAACGGAAAAGCAGGATAACAGTTCTAAAAGCGGAAGCCTTGTTGACAGGGTAAAAGAAAAGACAACGGAAGTTGTTAAATCTACAACCGAATATTCGGCAAAATCAACAACAAAAATCAACTACGATACTACAAAATTAACAGCAAGCACAAATAATGCTAATTTATTCAGTACATATTACAATAACGGTACAAAGACAGGGCAAACTTATCAAGCATCATACAATAACTCAAGATTTAACATTTCCGCTCAGGAAGTAAGTTCTATGATTTATCAAGAAACCTTGAACTATGAAAATGCAAGTATGGCTGCAATGGATAGTATGTATAACAGCTTTAATACCGAGCTTAAAAATGGTGGGGTTGTTGATTCTACATACGCTGAAAAAGCAAATTATTCGGGCTTGAATATTATTGACCTTGAAAGTTCAAAACTTAAAATGGAAGGTGATATAGAAACAAATATTGCTTCTATGCAGGCTGTATATGAAGGAAATCACCCCGCAATCGAAGAAGCGCATGATAATTATCTTTCTGCTCAAGAATCATACAGGCAAGCTCTAAATACAAGTTCAGACCCTCAAATATGTGCTATGAGAAGCCAGATAGATATGATAGATACTTGCAAAACCCAGCTTGAAGGCAGAATAAGCAGCAACGGCGTCAGAATTTCACAGACTACTTCTCAAATTTCAAGACAGGATAGAACTATTGAATCTCTTTCTTCCGATATTTCAAACTATGATACCCAAATACAAGTATTGCAGAATATGATTGCTTCTTGCGACAGTGCAACGGCTTCGGCTCTTGAAAATCAAATTCGTAATTTGCAAGAATTAAAAGGCTGTGCGGAAGCAAGAAAATCTAATGCAGAATTAACTAAGAACTGTCTTCAAACCAGATTATCGGTATTGAATGAGCAAAAAGATAACGATACAAAGGCCTTAAGGTCATATAAAAGTCAGCAATCAGAGCTGGAAAACCAAATTGACGCTATCGGTAATGCAAATATAAGAGCTGCGCATGTGAATTTGGTTGCATCGGAAAATGCTCTTGATACTTTAACGTCACAAGTTCTTTCGGAAATCGAATCAAGCAATGGTATATTAGAACACGAACTTTCTATTGTAAACAGTAAGATTTGCGATTTCAAACGTAATATGGCAGCAAAAGCCTCTACCTATGGTGTTGACAGTATTACTGAAAACAGCTTAGCTGCAAGCACACAGGAAAGAGCAATTGCGGAAAGTGAAGCAAACAATATCGTAGAAGCAGGTGTGTTAAAAGATAGCTACAGCCAGACAGCACAAGGACTTCAGAGTGCAAGAGAAAGCCGTCTGGATATTTATAACGGAAATAACAACGAAGTACAGGGCTATAAACTTGCAGCAGAAGGAAGTTTTAACAATTTATATGCCGATCTTCTAAAAAGCGACCCTGAATTAGGGGAATTAATGGCTGATACTAAGGGTAAATTAGAAGACAGAGAAGGCAAAATTGACGAAATTAATATACAAATTTCCAAATATGAAGACGGCCTGCTTGATATGAAATGCGAGTTAGGCGGTATTGAATGCAGTATAGCAAGTTTAAAAGAAGCTCAAGAAACATTGGAATCAATAGATGTTTCCGTATTAGACAGCCACAGAATGCAGATGTACAATAAGCAAAAAGCAATGGTTGAAACAGAGCTTAACTTATTAACGGAAAGAAAAGATACTCTTGAAATGCAAGTATATTCAAGAGAACAAGGTGCAGAATATCAGGCATATTGTGCAATGAAAGATCAAAGACAAATCTTTCAGCATGAATATGCAACTTATTATGATGAATTGCAGGCACAGACCATACAGGCTTCCGAAAATCCTGACGCAAAAGAATCGAGTGACGCATTTAAGTCATCATTAACGGATTATCATGATACTAAGCAACAAGCGGTTGATGACGCAAATTCGGCAGTTGTAACGGCTCAAGGTCAAACTAATGAAATATACAGAAGCTACACGCTTCAACAAGTCAAAGAAGACCAAGAAAAATATCGTTTTGGCGAATTAACAGACAGAGATATTTTAGCATTTGCGCAAATATATTCCGCCCAATGGGATATTTCTGCAAAAGCTGACGCTTCAAGTAATAGCTGGGGCGATTCCTATATTAATCATCTCGAAGAAGCATTGGAACATGATGAATATATGGAATGGTCTAAAAACATTGTAGGCGGCTGGTATGCGTCAAATATTTATGAAGCTGCGGTAGAAGCAGGTGCAATAGTACAAACACAAAATGCTCAACCGGGTGACCTTGTGTTACATAATCAAGATGAAAATGGCATGGATAGACCGGCAGGTATATTTTTATCTATGGATGAAGATGGTACAATACATGTTTTAGAACCCGACGAAGATAATAATATGCAGCAAAAAACATACAAAGCTAACGATGGCCAGATAAAAGCAATTTGCAGAATGGTTTAATTTTTTTTAGCAAAATTTTTTCTTCACATGATTTGTATTATTAAGATTGTGTGAGGGTAAAAATATGAGAATTTCTAAAACGGCTCTGTCGAGTGCTGTCAATTTTAATCGCGCATTGACAACATCCGAAGAAAAAGATTTTAAGAAAACGACCAATGAAGCACTTAATGCATTAAATCAAAATGACGGAATAAGAATTTTTAAAGTGTTTCAAACATCCCTGCCCACTAATTCAGGGCAAAACCTTGGTATCGGCAAATTAAATTCTGATTCTGCCATGGATTATCTTGAATATATGTCCTTATATACCGCTTCAAATGCGATTAAGGTTTTTCCCATGGGACAATTTCCTTATATGCCAAGGTTTGAAGGGTATTATTGTCCTTACGAAAGATATTCTTCTGTGATAGGAATTGACAATATAAATTTCTTTAAATTAACGCAAAGTGCTTACGGAAAGCTGTTAACTCAAGACGATTTAAAGAGTTGCACCGTAAGCGATAATACTTCTTGGGTAGATTATGAAAATGAACTTGATTATAAAAGAGGCGTTGATATTAAACTATTATTTAAAGCATACAGAAATATGCAAACGCAAAATACATTAGAGGCCCGTAAAATCAGGCATGAATTTGAAAATTATAAATCTTCTTTAACTTCGGATACCCTTGATAGACTTGCAATTGCGCCATTTGTAAAAAATAGGGACAGAGATTTGTTCCAAGATTTTAATCAATCAAGAGAAAAAAAGAGAAGATTTAAATGCTATAAAAAAACTTACAAAAATGAAATAGATTTCTATAAGTTTGGCAAATTTTTGGCGCTTAAAAATCTTCAAGAAGCAAAACAAGGGCTGAATAAACGCGGTTTGGAGCTGTATGGTGATTGCCCCATTGGATTTAGTGATGATGAAGTATTTGCTTTTCCCAATGCTTTTTATCCCGAAAATATTACACCCGGCTGGGGTTTTAGGGCGATTAATTATGATGAGATAACTAAAGAAGGGACTGAGGCAAACAGATTATTTAGAGAAAAAATCTCATGGCACCTTGAAAATTTCGACGGAATAAGGTTTGATGTGGGCTGGCAATATTTTAAGCCTAAAGTATTTGAATTTGAAAATGATAAAAAATATAATTATCAAATTAATGTAAATGAAGGTGAAATAGTTGATTTCATTGAAAGAACAGCCAAAGAAATAAAAGGCAGCGATTATGATACAAAAAAATTAATGTATGAATGCGACGCAGGGCCTGAAGATTTTACCATGTTTAATTGGCAAAACAGAACCCCTGTATTAAAAAGTTCAATAAAGGGCAGAACTCCGGTAATAACAACGGTTTATGAAAGTACAACCTGGGGTAATCCCCGTTTTTATAGTGCTGCGGGTGTAAAAGATTATATGATTGGTACAAATAACCACGACAGTACACCCCTTGGAGCTTTATCGCAAGATAAGGAAGATGATAAAGGTAACGAAGTTGTAGAACTTGAAAATATCAGAAAAAATAATGTCAAAGCGCTTCATCAATCGCTTGGTTTGAGCGAAGATTGGTTATCTGTACCTGAAAATTTTGTACAAGCAAAATTTGCAGAGCTGTTTCAAGCTAAAAATCATTTTGTATTTTTTAATGATGTAATGGGAAATAAAAATCGTCTTGACCATGAAGGTACTTCCGCTAAGGATTATAGGTTAAAAATTAATGATTCTTTTGAAGAAGAATACCATAGCGCACTGCAAAATAACCAAGGCTTTAATTTGGCCCAAAGTCTAAAAATAGCAATGAAAGCGCAGGCTCTTGATAAGACAAATCCGGAACTATATGCTAAAATATGCAAATATAGTGCAATTTTGCGGGAAAATGGCCCAAAAACCAGACAAGAAGCAGATTTAAAGTTTAATTGTACCGTATAATTATAAAAGTTTAACTTTTATGGGGAAGCTGTATTCGGCGCGATTTTGTGTTGCGCTGAAACATCTTAGTGCTGTAACTAAATTAACAAAGAATAAAACTATACAGAATAACCAGCCTATAAAAGGTATAATACCGCCGACAATATAAGCGATTAATACAACTATTTCAAAGTTAAGCATGTCTGTTAAAAAGTTTTTTGCATAGTCTGAAAAATTATCTTTTTTCAGTGCCCACATGATTAGCGGAATGACAATGCCAAGAATTGCGCCTAATGAGGATAGCATTAAAAATCCTTTTTCATCTTCAAAATTTGTATCAGACATCTTTTCTCCTTTTATAAAACCGACAATTTTCAGCTTTGCTTCGCTAAGTAACTATGTAGGATTCTTGCCCTCTGACAAGGCTTTGCCTTGTGAGGCTTCTCATCCCTATCTATAGCGGAATGTTATTTATATATAATTCAGAGACAGAGGCAGACTCGCGGTCTGAGTAATGCGCTAAAGCGCAAACTCATCCCTGCTCTTTGCATCCATAGTTCCTAAGCTCAGCTTTGCTTCGCTAAGTAACTATGTAGGATTCTCGCCCTCTGACAAGGCTTTGCCTTGTGAGGCTTCTCATCCCTATCTATAGCGGAATGTTATTTATATATAATTCAGAGACAGAGGGATTCGAACCCTCGGTGGAGTTAGTGCCCCACACAGACGTTCCAGGTCTGCACCTTAAACCACTCGGACATGTCTCTATGATAAAAGTATTCTACAAAAACTAAATAAGATTGTAAAGTAAAATATGTATTAAACGGCAGGAAATAATTCCTGCCGTTAATTATTTAGCCTATAACGGGCGGATTGAATACTCTTGAAGATAATTCTTTATCTAAATCTAAAAGAGCTTTTGTATCATTGCCGATTAATTCCAGATGAGCTAAGATATCACCTGCCGAGGCTTCTTCTTCAACCTGTTCTTTAACGTACCAATTTAAGAAAAGCTGCGCTGCTCTGTCTTTTGTTTCATCTGCAACATCATATAAAGCATTAATTTGAGATGTAATATATTGTTCATGTTGAACTACATCTTTAAATGCTTCTAATGGGCTTGCCCAGTCATTTTTCGGTTTTTCAATTGTATCCAGAGTAATTCTTCCGCCTCTTTCAATTACATAATCAAACATGCCCATAGCATGAGCGTGTTCTTCTTGAACTTGAATGCTCATCCAATTAACAAAACCGTTTAAGTTTTTATCTGCAAAATATGCTTTCATGGATAAATAAAGATATTCAGAATATAATTCTTTATTAATTTGTTCTAAAAAAGCCTGCTGCATTTTTTCTGTAATCATAGTTTTTCTCCTTTTATTTGAATTTATCATAAATTTTAAGCATTTTTATTGTTCTTTAGCATAGAACAAACCAGAGAAGATATAATAAATAATAGTCCGCTTAGACCTGTTATTATTTCCGAAACTTCATGGAAGGAAGAAATAAACATTATTAAGGCCAGTGTACCTATTGCCCAATGTGCGCCATGTTCAAGATAAGGAAATTGTTTTAGCGTTTTTTTCTCAACAAGCATGATTGTCATTGAACGCACAAACATAGCACCTACTGATAAACCTATTGTTATAATTATAATATCTCTGCTTAGTGCGAATGCACCCAATACTCCGTCAAGCGAAAATGAAACGTCAATTAATTCGAGATATAAAAAGTTTACCAATCCGAAATGTTCAAGGTTTAATGCTTTATTTTCATTGCCTTCAAGCATTTTTGATAAAAATTCTATTGCAACAAAGACTATAATTCCCCATACACCTGCAATTAGGGCGTCATATCTATATTCATACGAAATAAATTGATTAAAGAAAAAAATCAAACCGAGTGTTAAAATTATATTCAAACCGCTGATTTCGCTTAATTTGCAAAGCCTTGTTTCAATAGGTTTAAGCCAGTGAACCTCTTTATCGGAATTTATGAAATATGTGAAAAATAATGTCATTAAAAAGGCTGCACCAAACGTAATGACCATAGGATGTGTAATTTCAAGGTAATGAGTATATTTATCAGGGGCTTGTATTGCCATATTTAAAACTTCAAATAAATTTAATTTGGCAAATATGGAAACAACAAGCAAAGGAAACAAAAATCTCATACCAAAAACAGCAATCCATATACCCCAGGTTAAAAACCTATGTTGCCAAACGGGGGGCATTTTTTCCAATTTAAGTGCATTTACAACAGCATTATCAAAAGATAAGCTGACTTCTAAAATACTCAAAACCGCTATAACAAAAAGGCTTGATAATTCATGCCCCGGAACAGTTTTATGTGCCCATAAAAAGGCCAGAACCATTCCGATTAAAGTAAAAATAAAAGATCCTCTAAAATGTTTCATACGAAATATTTTAGCAATTTATATTTTAAAGTGCAAGTTAAAGAAAATGTTTATCAAACCAATAAGTAAAACTTCAAACAGAAAGCAATGAACTAATATATTCATTCAACTCATCAACAGCTAAAAATTTTATATTTGTATTTTTGTTTGGAAATTTTATATAAAAATTCCCTATTTTTGTTACATACAGTGAAATTACCTTTGGTTTTTTTATATTTTTAACGTTTAATATTTTAAGTGCGGCTTGGTAGTTTTTCTTGATGTATGCTTCTCTGTTTGATACTCTGTCAACCGCACTTTTATTGTTTTTGTCGGGTTCATATATTTTGTCCAAATATTTTCTTGCATCTTTAACGGAATATGCGGGAATATGGTGTTTGCATTCAATGTTTAATAATGTATTTATGTTTTCTAAGTATGCCAAAACATCATAATCGCCTAATTCTTCGAGATGTTTGCCTTCCTTATCTCTTTTATGAAATTCAACTTCTTTATCTGCAAACTTTGTATATTTTTTAACAATCTTGTATGTGTTTTGTACTAATTCTTTCTCATGAATATTTTTTATGCGCGCTAAAATTTCGGAAGCCTTGCCTTCAAGCCCGCCATGGGGCATTTTTGTATTAAATAAATGACCCGTAAAGACTCTTGAAGTCATTTCAGCGGAATACGGCCCCCAGATATAGCTGTTATTGTATTTAATTAAAGGTTTTAGGGTATATCTGCAAAATCTTAAATTAAATTCATCTAAAGGAATATCTTTGCATTGAAATTTCTTTTTATTGTTATTTTTATCAATTACTTTTGTTATATCTTCTTGTTCCAATGTAAGAAAATCTATAATTTTTGATAGTTCGTTTTCTTCTTCTTTTGAAAAATTTTTGATGAGGGTTTTTGTTTTTTCTTTTATTTCATCTTTATTTGCAATGATATATGTTCTATCTTCACTGCACCAGCCGGACAAGACCCTTAAAAGATTAAATATGCTTTGATAATTAAATCCGAAGTCTTGCTTGAATGCTTCGCAAAAATCATCATAAAAATCCATAACGGAAGTAAAAATTATATCTTCATCTTCTTTTTTGTATAATCTTTCTTCTGCTTCTATTTTTGAATACATATCTTCTTTTTCTATGTAATCTTTTTCAAATACGGTTTCAATTGTTTTATTTTCATGGACAATAATACCTGTCGCAAGTATATTATAATGAATTATATCGCTTTGCCCGTGTGTAATAATAAGCCAATCTGTTAGCGCCAATAAAAAGCCAAGCGCTTTATTGTCCAACTTTTTAGTTCCCCGGGGGTGAAATTGAGTAAATTTTTCTATAAGAAATCTATAATTTTTAGAATTTCTAATGAATTTTTCATGCGCTTCCTTTAGAGCTTCTTCTCTTTTATAGTCAACTTCATGGCTTGTTGAGATTTTAATTTTTCTTTCTTTGTTGTTGTAATAATGAATATTTGCGTCATTATTTTTAATCAAGTTCTTTATTGCTTCATAAAAATCGTACTGTTTAACTTCTTCATTAATTTTATTAATTAGGTTTTCTTTTAAAATATCAATAATTTTTTTAGCTTCACTTAAGTCGTATTTTCCGCATTCAATATTATTTTTATGCAGGATTTTGGCGATAACATTTTGAACTTTGATGAAATCTTTTTCTTTTGGACAAACAACATCGCAAACAACGGGAAAACAGTTTTCCTTTAAGTATCTTGTAACTTTAAATCTTGTAATTTTATTTTTTTCAAGTTCTGTTTTTTTAAATAATTCATCAGTTGCGGTATTATCCGGAAAATCTGCATTAATTGTATTTATAATGTCGTAAAAAAGCTGTATTTGAATAGTTCTGTCGTTTGTATTTTCCAATACATCATAATATTTTCCTTCATCAAAAATTATTTGCAGGGCAAAACAATTTTTTTTGAAATTAACCTTGTCAATTTTCCAAATATTATCTTTTAATATTTTACGTTCGCAATCTTCAAGATAACCTTTAGGCACAATGCTTATTTGCAGCAATTTGTTTGTTTTAAAGTAGTAATGATTTTTTAAAATTTTGTCGTATCTTAAAAAAATATCTCCAATCATTTCTGAGAATACTTCAATGGGTTTTGCTAAAGCTATATCCGGCTTAGCGGGAGAATGAACAAAAACTTCGGTGTCAAATATCTTGAAGAATAAGGCAAAAGCCATATATTTAGGAGAGAACATATTTGTATAAGGCGAATTATCCCATTTTTCAAGCTGCCAATTATATGGCGCAATATTAAAAATAGTGCTTTTTGGAGAAAGTTTCCAGAATGTTTTTAAATTTTCATATCTTGTATCATTCCCGAAAGAAGAACCAAGAACAAGTTTAACATTTTCATAGTATCCTGTTGAAATTTCACCTTCATTTGTTGAAAACAAGCCAAGCATATCAGAATTAGAGGATAAAAAAGGCTTTTCTTTGTTTTTCAAAAAATCAATTTTTTCCGTTATATCCGCTGCATTTAAAAATTCATCAACAAATCGAATAAAATCAGTGTATGTAAAGAATAAGAATTCAGGCGAATATTCAAACGCTACAAGGTCTAAAGATAAGTCTATTCTTGGTGAAATTACCAAAAATTCAAGTTCTATGCCGTTTTGGTTTGGTATTGCAATGGGAACATTGTCTTTTGATAACATTATTGCGGATTGTTTTGTAAAATCTTTTTTAATTTTTCTTATTTTATTGTTTATATTTTTTAAATCTTTAAGTTTTTTATCTGCTAAAATTTCCGCTTTAAAATCCCGAAGAATCATAAAAATAAGTTTATTATTGCAAATCAACAATGCGTCTGTTTTAAGGTATTCTTTTTCGTCATTAATTATTGATACATTGTTGTAAAAATGTGCATTAAAGGGTATTTTTTCATCGCAATAATTAAATAAAGAATTTTTCAAAATTAAATTATTTTCTTTAGTTTCTAAAATTGAAATATTATCAGCTATTATATTATTCCATATTTCAATTATGACGCAAAACATCCTTCTTAACTGCATAAGATAATATTTGCCGTCTTTTTTAATAAAAACAGAATTAAGAATTCTTCCTTCAAAAAATGCGTTTTCAAAATTTCTGCCGTTAAAAATTTTATCTTGTATTTTGCCTTTAACGGAGTAGAAATCAAGCGTTTGACTATCAAAAATATCATATAAATTTAATTTTGAATTAAGAAATGTATTGAATTCTTTCCAAAAAAATTCATCAGGTGCTTTGAAATCCGCCAATTTCATTTTTGAAATTTTAGGTTTTTTAATGCTATTTATGACCTCGTTTTGCAGTTGCAAAAACTTTATAAAATCATCTTTAGGGTTGCGATTTATTATTTTTTGAAAAATGCCTTTCATAGAACAATGGTATAGTTCAAAAAATTTTAAAAAGTCATAAGTATTGTCAAGTTCTCCACCATAAAGGTATTTATAGCATTTTTCATTTATATAATAATACACATCACCCCAATCATCCTGAGGAATGTAGTCTTCAAGCATGAAAAAATCGGGAACATATTTTTTAATTTTTTCAAAAAAATCAAAAAAGTTGCAATAGCTGTTGATTTTATCTTCTTTGCAAAAATTATAATCATACATTTCAAGTAAACAAAGGTAAAGAAATACACCTTTTACATTTGATGATATGTTTTCAAGCGCATTTGTTAAAATAAATAATGAATTGCAAATATCCTTAAATGAATAATTCTTGTATATGTTTTGAATAAGGTCTTTTGCGGTTTTTAGAGAGTTTTCCATGGGTATATGTTACTATAAAAACATTGAAGTTTCACCTGCTCTGCTAAAGTAAGAGGCATTTCTACGTCGCACAGGTACGGTGTTACAATGCCCCGCCAAGCTCCTCGCTTGCCGTGCCATTGTTTACACACCATGGCTTTTGAAGTTCTCGCTCGACTGTCGTCGGCTCGTAACTTCAAGCTCCTGTGAAATTTGCGAGGCAAATTTCTACGTCGCACAGGTACGGTGTTACAATGCCCCGCCAAGCTCCTCGCTTGCCGTGCCATTGTTTACACACCATGGCTTTTGAAGTTCTCGCTCGACTGTCGTCGGCTCGTAACTTCAAAAGTTTGGAGATGGCGAGAATCGAACTCGCGTCCGAAATGATACCGAAACAGCATCTACATTCATAGGCACTTTTAAACTCGGAATCAAGCAGGAAAATTACCGCAACCAACTAAATTCCAAAGATATTTTTAAAGAATATCAACTTCATTTAGCTAAAATTTCACGCATATCGCTAAATGAAAACATACGCTATACTTGCATAATTTACCTATAACACCGGCAAGTTGGGTGCTACAAGTGGCTGAGTGCTTACGCAGCAATTGCACGAGGTGCAAAATCAGCTTTTACAACGTTGTTAGCGTTTATTTTTTTTGAAAAGTTTGACAAGTTATTCAGCTTGAAATGCCGCCATGACGATAAACTTCACCCCGTCGAAACCTTTACATCCCCATATTAACTTTTCAATGTGCATTTTTATTATAGCATAAAAATGTGCTATAATCTTTAAATGAAGAAAATTCTGTTACTATTTATTATACTTTGTATTCCGGCACACGCAATAAAAGCTGTTACGCAACAGGAACACAATAATTTCATGAAGTCTTTGAAGCTATCTAAAAAACAAACGCAAAAGATAGAAATTATTGAAAGTAATTACAACAAAAAAAATGTTGAACTCAATTCTATGATTTTACTTAAAAATATGCAGATTGCTCAATTGAGAACAAGTCAAAGCAATTATGGATACATTGGCGAACTTAATAACGAAATAAAGGCCCTTGAAAAAAGGCGCTATGATTACAATATGCAGAAAAATAAAGATATTCTTGCCACATTAAATTGGATACAAAAAGCAAAATACAGAGAATATATTTCAAGAATATATTAGCCAGGTGGATAATATTTTTTTCTTTTTATAATTTTTATAATTTATAAAAAGGAGATAGTTATGCTTGTTGATTTAAGTAATGAGAATTTCCAAAAAGAAACGGAATCCGGTTTGAAACTGGTTGATTTTTACACAACTTGGTGTAAATTTTGTACAAATCAGGAAAAAATCTTAAAAGACCTGAGTGATAACGGGTTTTGGATAGGAAGACTTGATTGTGACAAGTTTCCTGAAATTGCACGAAAGCATGGTATTACCGGATTTCCAAGTTTTATTCTTTTTAAAAACGGCAGGATAGAAGCACAATTTACAGGATATCATGATAAAAGCCAGCTTTTAAATAGGCTCACAATGCACATATAATTGTTAAGAAATGTAAATTATTCAAAAAATATTTTTTTGCGCATGCTAAAAATTAGCGAACTTTTTGCAAAAAATATATCTGAAATTGTTGCACTTTAAAAAAATATATAGAATAACTGACAACCTGTCATACAAAAACTCTATATTTAAAATGTGGTATATTATAATAAAGGAAATTTGAAAAGAGGGGTAAGATTATGATTAAAGATGACTACATTATAATACCTTTTAAAGGAGTAAAATACAATATTAATGTTAAAAAATTAGAACTTGTATTATCTAAATTAGAAAACAAAGAAGTTATACTGACAAACAACAATGATGTTAAGGAGCTTCTTAGAAAGTATAAACTTTATGATGAATACTTTTTAGAAAATATAAATAAAATTTAAAATTAGATAAAAAGATTGACTACATTTTTTAATCGGCATGTGATATAATAATTTTGTAAGGGCAATTTTTGTTCTTCAAATGTTTTGTATATTTGTGTTGTAAGGAGATCTCGTATGATACAAAGGTTAGGTGCTTCTTCTTTATCGTTTAAGGCTAATGAACTTCCTTCCGGCAGGTCTGCATATAGTCTTCAACTCGACAAGAACACGCAAACTGCACAAATGCAAAACGATAAAACTTCAAGTGCAGCCCAAGCTGTTAACAATACGCAAATTGCCATGCAAGGACAAACGCAAAACCAGCAGGCTCAAAAACTTGATGTAATCGCTTAATTGTGTTGTTACAAGTTAATCACTTTATGCGCAAGGGTCTTAATGACTTTTGCGCATATTTGCATGTTTATGCAAAAAACAACCTTGAATAACATTTTTAAATAATTAATTTTATTGTATTTTTCAACGATTTGTTTTTTGTTTTTTATAAACATTTTTATGGTGTCTAATCTTAATTTTATGTTCCAATCAATTAGTTTGTTAACGGTTTTTTCTGAAATATATTTTTTATTTCCGCTGAATTTTGAACTGTTAAAATTATTATCGGTATGTATTCTGTATAAAAAGCATACAGTATCTATATTTGCAGAACCGCCTATTAAATGCAGAAGTGAAAATATAACTTTGTCTGCACCCGTGTGCCAATATTCTTTATCGGGAAAATATTGAAGAATTTCAATTGCATTTTTGCGCCACATGGCGCTTGTGGAAGGGTTCCAGCTCCATAGTCCGAAGGGTGCTTTGACTTTTTGAACTTCAAAATATTCCTTTGTTTTATATAAATTTTCAAGTTCTGAGTAATTAATTTTTGAATTATTTACACCAAGTGATAAAATTTCTCCGTTTTCATTTATATCGCCACGATTAGATGAGATAAGCGCATAATTATTCTTTAAATGCGCCAAAAGAAGAGTCTTAAGATAATTTGGAAGCAAAATATCATCTGCATCTACCATGCAAATAAATTCCCCTTCGGCATGCTCCAACCCTTTATATAGAGCGTATAATTGACCTTTGTTACTATCTAAATCCACGATTTTTATTTGATTATTTTGAAAATTGTTAAGTGCTTTTCTGTCTTCATTTTTTGAACCGTCATTAACAATAATTATTTCAAAATTTTGATAAGTTTGAATTAATATGCTTTTTATGCAATCGCCAATAAACTTTGACATATTAAAATATGTAATTATAATGCTGATTTTTGGTTCTTTGACAAAGTTTAAATTTTCCATAAAAATATTTTAAAATAAAAAATAAAAATATACTTGATTATTTTTTTTGTTTAGTTTAGGATAGATACTACGGTGAGTTTCATATCTCACACGAACAATGAAAATTAAATATCAGGGGATTAGCTCAATTGCTAAAGGAAAACCTGTTTTCCGTATAAGACAATGCACCTTAGCAGGTGCGGCGAAACCCAAAATTCCATGGGGGATTAGCTCAATTGGTAGAGCACCTGCTTTGCACGCAGGGGGTTAGGAGTTCGAGTCTCCTATTCTCCACCATTTAACAGAAAAAGCACTTTCAAGCATTACCTTGGCGGTGCTTTTTATTTCTATATGCAGGTTTTCGCCGTCGTATAAAAAGTTCGATACAAACAAATTTAAGAAATAACGCTTTTTATCGTTATTGTGTATTTAGTCGAGTA
>JAFVFO010000059.1 GCA_017475485.1 Candidatus Gastranaerophilales bacterium
ACAATATAGTGCCGCAGACGGCTTGTGTCGAACAAGACGTCGAGGTACACCTAAACAATATAGTGCCGCAGACGGCTTGTGTCGAACAAGACGTCGAGGTACACCTAAACAATATAGTGCCGCAGACGGCTTGTGTTGAACAAGACGTCGAGGTACACTTATAAACAATATTATTCTTTTATTTCATATTTTGTATTTGCTTCAATTAATTCAGTGACTTCCTTAGGAAACGGTTTTTTGTTGATTTCGATTATATCTTTTATTCTTTGCTTCAATATTGTTTGTTCAAAATCATCAGGAAGTCCTAATTTTTTGCGCTGCTGCAATGACAGTTTTTTAATAATTTTTCTTATCAAATCAAGATTTTTGTTTTTCAGTGCATTTCTTGAACCGTAATTTGCAGGATAAATTACGGGCGGATAGTGCGTTGTATTGAAATTGAATACATAGTCTGCAACAAGGGCAAAATTAGTTCTCTCAATTCCATGCTGACATCCGAGATATACATTCCCTTCCCTCATTTCATCTAAAAGGCCTGCTAAATTATCGACAAATTCATCTTGAACAGAACCTGTTTTATAATCAAATATGCCTGTTTTTATATCATCAAGAATTGAACTTAGAGGATGTGAAGAATAGGTAATACCGTTTTCTTGGCATTTTCTTTTGTATTCTGAAATATTTACTTCATCTTGGCTTCTTAAATCTATAATTGTTGTTATTCCTGATTTAAACAGTTGTTTAAAAACTTCATCAGGCTTATTTGCGAGTGTTTCGCCGGCATAAATATTATAATCAACCTTCCTTGTAATGTAGTTTTTTCTTTTTAAAAAATCAGACAAATCTTCTTTTGATTTAGAGGCTATGAAGGTATCTTCATTAATCATGCCCGAAAATTTTGTATTGCAGCGGTTATGATTAAAACCGCTTGAATGGTTTTTAGAAACGATTGGATATATTGAAATCGGATTAATTTTCATTTTTAAATACTTAGTGTGGTTATATTACAAATTTAACCGGTTGTGTATGACGGCTGTATTTTAAATAAGGCATAAGCGAAGCGGTTGCTCCGCTGCTTCAATTGTTGACGAACATAGTGAGTCTTACAAGTGAAGTATGCGCAGATTGCGTAGAATTTTAACCGTAAGGTTTTAAAATTCAAGCAAGCCAGAAGTGAAGTGGCGTAGAGCAACTCACGAATAAATCAAAGAACAAGATATGCCACCTCGCACTCTGCCGAAGTAAAAAGGCACCATACGGTGCGTTTTTACGAGAGGGCATAAGCGAAGCGGTTGCTCCGCGAGAAGTGGCGTAGAGCAACTCACGAACAAATCAAAGAACAAGATATGCCACCTCGCGGAATCGAACCACGGACACGGGGATTTTCAGTCCCCTGCTCTACCAACTGAGCTAAGGTGGCATATAAAATGCTTAAAATATTCAATTGTTTTCGGCTCAGTTGGTAGAGCAGGCTCTACGTTTCTTAACCAAATCTTAAAAAGACTTTTTTATAATAGCAAATCAAATCTTTTAGTCAAGAACTTTTTTAATTACGCAAAATGTAGTTTTTAGAAGTTTTGCTTTAATATGAACCTTACCATTTCTAATATTCCTCAATATAGCGGGTTATATTTATCAAAAAGAAACTCCAAGAAACTTGCAAATAAAAATGCAAAAAATGCAAATTGCAGTTTTTTGGCGCTTGAATCTCTTGCTGCGCAAAGAAGAAAATTTATAATCCACGATATAAGGTATAAAGAAATTGATTATTTTGATAAATTTTTAGCAAAAAAAGGCAGAGTT
Organism: Candidatus Gastranaerophilales bacterium; assembly: GCA_017475485.1. Classification (GTDB taxonomy): domain Bacteria; phylum Cyanobacteriota; class Vampirovibrionia; order Gastranaerophilales; family Gastranaerophilaceae; genus RUG14156. The sequence continues at coordinate 1,804 of JAFVFO010000059.1, forward strand.
TCAAAAGAAGAATTTGAAGAAATTAAAAGATATCATCCTTCTTTATTTTCAATGGCTCAAAGATACTGTATGGAAAATTTTTACGGACGCACAACACCAAACGACCTTGCGCATGTGACATTAGATGTTGATAATTATTTGAAATCAAACTTTAAAAATTACAGAATAATTTCCCTTGGAACTTCTCCTGCTCCTATTTCTGAACAGCTTGCTTCAATGGGAAATGAAGTTATCTTTGTTCCTGTTTCAGGCATGAGGTATTATCGCGACAGCAAAATTGAAGAATTTCCCGAGCTTGAAACATTAATGCACTATCTCGATTTTAAAAATATTAATGACGGCAAATTAAACATTTTAATTGACTATACCGCTTCCGGCGCAACATTGAAGGCTATGGGTGATGTTATAAAAGAATATTTTAAAATGGATGATGACAAGGTTAAAACAGTTTCCATAACGGATGATATAATAAGAGAGCTTTCGACCCTTGCGCAAAGAAGAGTTTTATCCGACATGGCAAACAGTGATATGGAAAAAATTTCAAATGTACCTCATTTCCCGATAACGCCTCATGAAATCGGAAGGTATGATTTTTTAGATAAAAAAAATACAATTTATTTAAAAAATTATCCTAAGGAAAATATTTTTGAAGTATTTGATAACTCCTCTACACCTTTGGCCAGAGCTTTTTCTTTGTGTACTATGAATCAATGCGATAAAATGCTTAATAATTTTTAATACTTTATTTAAAAACCCCAAAGCAATTAAAGTTTTTTTGCAATCAGCCGTTAAATTATTTGTAAACCATAGGGGTGAAGGTGTTACAATATGTCTGATTTTAATACTGAAATTGGGAAATATCTTTCAAGCGGAAAAAATAACTATGATAAAAATGAAGTCATGGGTGCGTTTGATACCATAAAAAGCAGGCTTGAAACAACTTCTGATGAAGATGACAGTATATTTTCACTGCAGCAGAATGAAGAAGTAAGCTATAGTGATTTGGTAAGCAGATTTTATACAAACAGCAAAATTAAGCAAAATTCGCTTGATTCCGAGCTTGCGGTTTTGTGTGAAGTGGCCGATTCCAACAATGACGGAAAAATTACGCAGGATGAATTGGCACAATTATTTGATTTAAATGATGATAAAAATATTACAACTTTTGAATTAACAACAAATATATCTCTTGCTTCATCTGCTTCAACACCTGCAGTACTTCAAACAACACCTGCTTTTAAGGTGAAAGTATCTGACGATTTAAAATACAATGGAAATTTTGAAAACAAAAAAGTTGAAACAAAAAGAGCCGAAGAAGTTAATCCTGACTTATTTGACGGCCCTGTTGTAACTTTGTCGAAATATGAGCAGGAACGAATTTTATCATCGGGATTTGTTGATAATTTTGAAGGATACAGCATTACGAAAGAAGGTAATTGCTTCTGGAAACTTAATGATGATGGCACAAAAGACTATATCAGAGTGGTAAATGATAACGGCAATTATAAATTAATCCATACTACAATTGGTGAAAATTCAAGCAATACAGAAGTTTTCTCTTTTGACAGAAAAGATGTTGCTAATTTTACACTCTCTGACTGTTTTAGCGGCACGCAAAAAGATAAAGTTAAATATGATAACCTTGGAAATTACCATATTAGCGCAGAATCCGGCATGAGTAATCTTCAAGAAATTATCCAAAGGGTATATGGCGTAGATGTTTCATCTGAAAAAGGCCAAATGATTTATGAGGCAATTGTAAATAAAAATTCACTTCTTTCTATCAAATCTCCGACAACATCAATTGAAAATGCTTCGGATGTTATTTTGGTTGATGACAGAGAACTTAATGCAATAGAAAATTCTAAGAAAACATCAAATTTATTTGATTCTAATGTAAAAATAACTCAAAATTATGTTACGGATACGCCTACCATGCCGTATTTGCTTATCGGCCCCGAAAACCCTGACCCTAATGTAGAATATCCTGTTATTTTCTATCTGCATGGTATGAGCAGCGGCATGCAAAATCCAAATGCGCTGCGGGCAGTTCACTCTCCAGGCGGATTTATGACAACTGACGACTGGACTCTTGAAAATTTCAACGGATATGTTATCTGTCCGCACTTGACAGGGCAGTATTTTAACAACGGGCATTGGGATAATTCGGTTGCAGAAGGATATTTGAGAAATTTAATAAATGAATTTTCTCAAACGCACAATATTGATGAATCAAGAATTGCTATAACAGGCGGCAGCTGGGGCGGTAAAGGCACAACCTACATGGCTTCACACATGGATGATGTTTTCTGTGCTGCGGCTACAATTAGTGGCTATCCCACAAGTGTTGATCCTTCAACAATAAATATTCCAATAAGAGGTTATGTCGGTAATGCAGATAGTACAAGGGCATACATGGAAAATACTTTTGCAAATCAAATAGGCAGAGAAAACTATTTTCTTGTGTCTGCTGACCATGCCAATGCTCCAAAGGCTGCATTTTCGCTTGATACAGAAGATAATGATAACTGTTCCGACTTAATTCAGTGGCTATTTAAAGATAGTGATAATAAAACAAAAGCTGTATCTAATGATTTTAAACAGTCTGAACCTATATATCCTCAAAGACAAGTTGCAAATACAACTCCTTATACGCCGTCAGGCAGTATAAGAAATATTAACTGGGCCGAATTAGGTTATGACGCTCAAACCGGTCAAAGGTTTGCATATAGCGCTGAAAATGTTGAACAGAGGCTTCGCGCCAAAGGGGTTAGCATAAGCGGAAATTGCCTTGGCGGAGTAAAAGATACATTTATCGAAGTGACGGGTTCAAGCCCCTTTGGTGCACCGGGTCAAGGAATAACCGTAGCTTCAAGATGTGCAAGTGTAATGGAAAATCTTGAGGGTTACCGCGAAATTAAAAATGTTTCTGTTGCAGAACTTCAATGTTTGCCTGCAGGCGCAGTTGTAGTCTGGTCTTCAAGCAATGGCGAAGATGCGGCAAGTAAATATGGACACATTTCAATATCTCTTGGTGACGGCAGAGAATCAAGCGCGGCCGTAAATACACAATACAGAAGTGTCGGCGTGGGCGGAAAACCGAGAGTTTTCATTCCTGTAGAATAATACATGCCAATTTAAAAATTTTATGATATATTAATAATATATTCCCGAATCGTCTAGCGGCAGGACTAATGACTCTGGATCATTCAACGGTGGTTCGAATCCAT
>JAFVFO010000060.1 GCA_017475485.1 Candidatus Gastranaerophilales bacterium
CACCAGCCCGCCGCGTCATCCGCGCCGTGCAGGTGCATACGCACACTTTTGCCTTCGCCTTCGTTCGGCAAGCAAAGCATTGCTAGCCTCACTCGGCTCAGGTAGAACGGCTCCGCACCAGCCCGCCGCGTCATCCGCGCCGTGCAGGTGCATACGCACACTTTTGCCTTCGCCTTCGTTCGGCAAGCAAAGCATTGCTAGCCTCACTCGGCTCAGGTAAAGAAAAACTCCGAAGTGTTTCGGAGCTTTGATGTTATTGAAAGGAAAAGTATAGAAAATAAATTCGGTTTTCAGTGGAATTTATTTCGCCTGTCCTTCTTGCGAATCTTTTGCTGCTGCAAATGGGTTGAAACCATTTGAAGAGTTAGAATTTTTATCCGCAATGTTAAATAGTTTAATAGAAGAATCTAATTCATCTATTTGTCTTGGCGATGTCAATTCGGTTTGTGCTACTGATTGAGTCATTTCAACTTGTTTTTGAACTGTATTTGCAGAATATAAATTCATAGCTGCATTTGAGTTTAATTTAGAAACGTTAACAGCTTGAGCATATAAGCCTGCTTGAATCATAGAAATTTGTTTTTGTAATTCAACGTTTGTTCTTGAAGAGTATAAGTCAACTCCTAAAGTAGCTCTGTTGAATTTAGAATAATCAAGACCAACAACTTGAGGTTGATTGTTTTTTGCTTGAGCGTTTTTTAAGATTTCGCCTGAAACCTTAGCAACAGAAGCTGTATCTACACCGTTTAAGTTATATAATGCTGTATTTACGTTCAATGTCATTACCTTATTGCTCCACTCATTCAAGTCTTTATTGTTCCTTATGTTATACTTATCGGCAGAATTAACACGAACTTTATGATTTAAGCCTTGTTTGTTACAATTATTTACATTAATTTACAAATTTTTATATGCTATTTATTTAAAAATTTAATTAGTTTATAATTTTCTTAGATATGAAAAAGAAGCATTTAAAAACTAAATATAATTACAAAAATAAGAAGGTATAAGAGAATTTCGCCTTCTTATTTTTATATGCAGAGGATGTTATGGATAACTATAAAGGAACAATTAAATATATTGGAGAAATTGCCAAAGATACCTATAAAATGGGCATTATATCCGATTTAAAACAAATAAAGGCAGGGCAGTTTGTATCTGTATTATGTCCAAACAAAACACTAAGACGCCCTTTTTCCGCTTCAGGGTTTGAGAATGGAATACTTTCAATTCTTTTTAAATTGCGCGGTGAAGGTACTGAATACTTAAAAAACTTAAAATATGGTAATAATATTGATTTTTTAGCACCTTTAGGCAACGGCTTTGATATAAAAAATAAAAAAAGTCTTTTAATTGGTGCAGGTATCGGCATTGCGCCTATGCTGTTTTTAAAAAACGAGTTAAATAAAAGAAATATTGAAAACTATCTGATTTCAGGCTTTAAGGAAGTAGGCGAAATTGTAAAAGGCAGTGATGAAACAATTGTAGGCGGAAGTGTCTTAGATAATATAGAAAATCTTATTGAAAAATTTAAGCCTGAAATAATATATTCCTGCGGGCCTTCCATAGTTTTAAAATTAGTTTCGGAATTAGGAATTAAAAAATCAATTGAAACACAAGTTGCGCTCGAGCGCGTTATGGCTTGTTCAATCGGCGTTTGCAGGGGCTGCGTTATCAAATTAATCAAAAACAATGAGCTTACTAATGCCTCTGTATGCAAAGACGGCCCTGTATTTAAAGGAGATGAAGTAGTATGGTAAAATTAGAAACTACATTAAAAAATGAAAAAACTTCTAATTCTCTTACTTTAAAAACACCTATAATAGGTGCTTCGGGTACATTTGGCTATAATAGCGAATTTGTAGATTTTATTGATTTAAACTGTTTTGGTGCAATCGCAACAAAAGGTATCACCCTTGAAAAACGCCCCGGAAATTCCGGAGAACGTATTTTTGAAGTTCAAGGCGGTATGATAAACAGAATAGGGCTTGAAAATGTCGGCATAGAGGCTTTTGTAAAAGAAAAAATGCCTTATTTGCTTGAACATAATATTGATTTTTTGTTAAATATAGCAGGCTCATCAATTGAAGATTATGAAAAACTGGCGCAAATTGCGCAGGAAAATAATATTAAAGCTCTTGAAGTTAATGTATCGTGTCCTAACGTTAAGCAGGGGTGTTTAGAGTTTGGTTTAAATCCCGAGAGTCTTTTTAAATTAACTCAAAAAATAAGACAGATTTATGAAGGATTTTTGATAGTAAAATTATCCCCTAACACATCAGATATCAAATCTCTTGCAACAGCAACCGAACAAGGCGGAGCGGACTGCATTTCCGCAATTAATACAATAAGGGCGCTCGGTGTAAAAGTTGACTTTATCGGTAATAAATTTATAAAAAAATCCGTTCAAGGCGGGCTTTCGGGTTCTTGCATTAAGCCCGTTGCGCTTTATATGGTATCTGAAATTAAACGTGCGGTTAAAATACCCGTTATTGCCATGGGCGGAATATCTAAATTAAGTGATTTATTTGAATTTTTATCAGTCGGCGCAGATGCCTTTGAGATAGGAACAGCGAATTTTATTTATCCTTCAATTTGCACATCTTTAGCGCGCGAGCTGAATGAATTCATTGAAAAAAACAATTTTAAAAATTTTGAAGAATTAAAGGAGCAGTTTAAAAATGAGTGATGTAAAAGAACTTCTAATGAAAGCAGGCGGGCTTTTGTCGGGGCATTTCCGTCTGACATCAGGGCTTCATTCCGATACTTATTTTCAATGTGCAAAACTATATCAATACCCTGATATTGTTGAAGAATTGGCAAAAGAACTTGCTAAACAATTAAAGGATATTGAATTTGATACCATTGTAGCTCCGGCAATCGGCGCGGTTATATTCGGCTATGAAGTTGCAAAACAAACGAAAAAACGCAATCTTTTTGTTGAAAGAAAAGATAATGTAATGCAGTTAAGACGCGGTTATACAATTAAAGAAGGAGAAAGAGTTGTCATTGTTGAAGACGTTATTACAACAGCAAGAACAATTTTTGAAACCCAAGAAGCCATTAAAGAATTTAAGCCGCAAATAGCCGGTGTAGCTTGTATTGTAGATAGGACACAGGGTAAATTGGAAGATAAATTTAAAATATACTCTCTTTTAAAATCAAGCCCTGTAACTTATGAACCTGATAATTGCCCATTGTGCAAACAAGGTATTGAACTGGTTAAGCCGGGAAGCAGACCCGAACCAAGTGAAGCTAACGCGACTGCACTTGCTGAACGCAGGTGAGGGCAAAAGAGTGCAAAGCATGAAGACATTTTTAAGTCACCGTAGGATAATTGAGTGAAATTTGCGGCAGTGAAACGATAGCAAATTTTCACGAAATACCCGCAGGCGGAAAAGAACATAAGTGTGTAAATATTTAGGAAAGATATTATGAAACATTTAATTAATATAGATTCGCTAACAAAAGAAGAAATTAATCAAATATATCAAAGAGCCTCAGAATTTGAAAAAGGCATTAGAAAATCAAACCATACAAACGGTAATGTTATAAGCATGTTCTTTGAAAATTCAACAAGAACAAGATTATCTTTTGAAATGGCAACAAATAAAATCAATGCCAAATTCTACGATTTTAAAGCTGAAGTTTCATCTATCAATAAAGGTGAAGATATATATGACACAATAAATAACTTATCTGCAATAGGCTTAAATGTTGCTATATTAAGGCATTCGGATAATAACTTAATCAAAGAATTATCAAGCAAAACATATTATAATGATATTTCATTTATTAATGCGGGTTCCGGTACTGATTCTCATCCTACACAGGCATTATTGGACTTTTATACTTTGAAAAAACAATTTTGCGACCTTAAAGGCAAAACTATTACCCTTGTCGGAGATGTTGCACATTCGCGCGTAGCGGGTTCTAATATCAAACTGTTTAAAAAATTTGATATGGAAATAAGATGTTTAGCGCCCGAATATTTTGCGGGCGAAAAAATTGAAGGGGTTGAATATTTTGATAATTTAACAACTGCCTTTGAAGGTACGGATATAATAATGGCTTTAAGAATACAAAAAGAAAGAATACAAGAACATATTGATATAGGAAATTATATTAAAAATTATCAAATTACCAAAGAAAATCTTCCCTACGCTGCATTTTTAATGCATCCGGGGCCTGTTAACCGCGGGGTTGAATTAAGTAATGAAGTTTTTGAACTTCAAAATGCAAAAACAATTCTTAATCAGGCAAGAAATGGCGTATTTGTAAGAATGGCAATTTTAGATATGTTATTATCAGCTCAGGGGCTATAGATGAAAAAAAAGTATGAAATAACAAAAATACCTTCTTTTATTGATATGCACGTTCATTTTAGAGAACCGGGTTTTGAATACAAAGAAACTATTGAAACCGGCATTCAATGTGCGCGCGCAGGCGGGTTTTCAGGCGTTTGTACAATGCCTAATACAAATCCTGTTTGCGATAATCCTAAAGTTGTAAAAGAAATTTTAGCAAAAGCTAAAAAATATAAATTTGAAATATATCCGATTTGTGCAATTACTAAGAACCTCAATACGCTTGAGCTTGTTAATTTTAAAGAATTAAAAAGTGCAGGTGCTATAGGCTTTTCAAATGACGGCTTGCCGTTATTGGATAAAGATGTATTTTTAGAGGCCTTGAAATCTGAAGAATTAATTTTATCACATTGCGAAAATGAAACAGAGGAAGTTGATTGGCAGATAGAACAATATAAAAAGGCTGTAGAGCTTGGCTATAGTGCAAAATTACATTTTTGTCATATATCAAAAAAGGAAAGTGTCGAACTTATAAGACAAGCAAAAAGAAAGGGCTTGAAAATAACGGCAGAAACCGCACCGCATTATTTTACCTTTACAAAAGATGATGTTACACCGACAGGAGTTTTTAAAATGAATCCGCCATTGGCATCGGAAGCTGATAAAAAAGCAATAATGGACGGGCTTTTTGATAATACAATTGATGTAATAGCAACTGACCATGCGCCTCATTCAAATAAAGAAAAATTATCTCCGTACAATGAAGCGCCAAATGGAATAATCGGCTTAGAAACATCGTTTTCATTGTCTTATGAACTTTTGGGCTTAGATAAAACATTGGAAAAAATGGCATATAACCCGAGAAGAATTTTGGGGGTAAATAACAAAAAAATGATAGAAGTGGCACTTGATGAAAGCTGGGTTGTAGCACCTTCTTTATCAAAATCAAAATGCAAGGTATCACCTTATAAAGGTATGAAATTAAAAGGAATAATTATAAATGAATAATAATGAAATAAAAGATAAATTGGTTCTGGCACTTGATGTTGAAGATATAAATGAAGCAAAAAAATTAGTTGATGATTTAAGTTCTTATATCGGTACTTTTAAAGTGGGCTTGCAGTTGTTTTGCGGTTACGGCTTAGAAATTATCAATTATATTAAGCAAAAGAATTCAAATTTCTTTTTAGATGTGAAACTCCATGATATTCCAAATACAGTTGAACATGCTTCGTATAATGTTATAAAAAACGGGGCAAATTTCTTCAACGTCCATGCAACCGGCGGAATTGAGATGATGAAGGCAGCAAGAAAAGGTGCTGATGAGGCAGCGGAAAAATACAACCGTAAAAAACCTTTGATTTTAGCTGTAACTGTTTTGACAAGTATTTCTCAAGAAGTTTTATCAAACGAATTGTCAAATAATAAAACAGTTGAAGAATTCGTTATACAGCTTGCAAAAAATGCTAAAATTGCAGGGTTGAATGGTGTTGTAGCGTCAGCTAAAGAATTAAAAGCAATTAAGCGCGAGCTTGGCTCTGATTTTAAAGTTTTAACCCCCGGCATACGTCCGAAATGGAGTTTAAAAGATGACCAGCAAAGAATTGCAACACCAAACAGCGCAATTCAAGACGGCGCTGACTTTATTGTATTAGGCAGGGCAATCACAAAAGCACCTGACAGAATAGAAGCAATAGAAAAAATATACGAAGAAATCAAAGAAGGAAAATAAATGGGAACATTAATATTAGAAGACGGAACGGTTATAAAAGGGAATTCTTTCGGCGCACTTGGCGGTTGGGAAGGTGAAATCGTATTTAATACTTCCATGACCGGCTATCAAGAGATTTTAACCGATCCTTCTTACGCAGGCCAGATTGTCATTATGACTTATCCCGAGATAGGGAATTACGGAATAAACGATTATGATTTTGAATCGGAAACCCCTGCGCTTGTGGGTCTTGTTGTTAAAAGTTATTCAAAACAGGAAAGTCATTATAAGGCAAAAGAGCCTCTGGGCGAATATCTAAAAAAGAAAAATATTATTGCGCTCGATGATATTGATACAAGAAGTCTTGTTAAAAAAATCAGAGAAACAGGCTGTATGAGTGCTTTTATAACATCTAACGATATTGATAATCTATATGTTTCGCAAAAAATATCCGAATTGAAAAAATTTAAGGTCAAAGAAGACGTAGTTCTGGATGTTACTCCTGTTTCAAGGTATGTTTATAATCCTACAGGAAAAATAAATATGGCATTCATTGATTATGGTGCTAAACGCGGAATTATCCAATCTTTAGCGAATAGAGATTGTAAATTGACCGTATATCCTGCTACAGTTGAAGCAAAGGAAATTTTAGATAAAGATTATGATGCGGTATTTTTATCAAATGGCCCTGGCGACCCCGCAGATTGCAAGTTTCAAATAGCACAAATAAAAGAAATAATGGGAAAAATCCCGTTGTTTGGCATTTGCCTTGGTTATCAGCTTCTTGCACTTGCAATCGGAGCAAAAACCTATAAACTGAAATATGGCCATAGGGGCGGAAATCATCCTGTAATTAACCTTGAAAATAATAAGGTTATGATGACAAGCCAAAACCATGGCTACGCAGTTGATTTAAATGAAATGCCAAAAATTATGCGTTCTACATATAAAAATCTTAATGATGATACTTTAGAAGGTTTTGAAGTATCGAGCCTAAATATTTATGCGGTTCAGTTTCACCCCGAAGCAAATCCGGGGCCGAAAGATGCTTCCGTTATCTTTGATGAATGGATAAATATTATCAAAAACAGCATTGACAATAAAAATAACGAGGTGACAAATGAAAGATAAATCCCTTAAAAAAGTTCTTGTTATAGGTTCAGGCCCTATTGTAATAGGACAGGCGGCAGAATTTGATTACGCAGGTGTTCAAGCCTGCAGGGCGCTTCGTGAAGAAAAAATTGAAATTGTTCTTGTTAATTCTAATCCTGCAACAATTATGACTGATGAAGAAATAGCCGATAAAGTGTATATAGAACCTCTAACCCTTGAAAGTTTAACGGAAATTATCAAAAAAGAGCTCCCGCAGGGGATAATTGCTACTTTAGGCGGGCAAACAGGGCTTAATTTGGCCGTTGAGCTTGATAATGCAGGTGTTTTACAAGAATATAATGTAAGATTATTAGGCACAAATATTGAATCTATTAAAAAAGCCGAAGACAGGGAAATGTTTAAAAATCTTATGCAAGAGATAAATGAACCCGTACCTGACAGTATGATTGTTTCAAGTTATGAAGAAGCTAAAAATTTCTCTGAAAAAATCGGTTTTCCGATAATTATCCGCCCCGCCTTTACGCTTGGCGGTTCAGGGGGTGGGATTGCGCATAACGAAAGTGAATATGAAGAAATTGTACATTCAGGCTTAGTGCAATCGCCCATTAATCAGGTTTTGGTTGAAAAATCAATTGCAGGCTATAAAGAAATTGAATACGAAGTTATGCGAGATTCCAACGATACTTGTATAATTATTTGCAACATGGAAAACATTGACCCAATCGGTATTCATACGGGTGATAGTTTTGTGGTTGCGCCGAGTCAAACATTAACAAATAACGAATATCAAATGCTAAGAAGCAGTGCAATCAAAATAATTCGCGCTTTAAAAATAGAAGGTGGATGTAATGTCCAATTTGCACTTGACACCGTTTCAAACCAATATTATGTAATAGAAGTAAATCCGAGAGTTTCGCGCTCAAGTGCCTTAGCAAGCAAGGCAACAGGATATCCTATTGCAAAAATTTCTACAAAAATTGCAATAGGATATAATTTATACGAAATTAAAAATGCGATAACGGGTAAAACCGCTGCATTTGAACCTGCACTTGATTATGTAACGGTTAAAATTCCGAAATGGCCGTTTGATAAATTTGCAACAGGTGACAGAATTCTTGGTACTAAAATGAAGGCCACAGGCGAGATTATGGCTATAGGCAGAACATTTGTATCTGCTTTTAAAAAGGCTGTAACTTCCTTAGAAGAAAGATATACAGGATTATTGCACCGCAATTTTGATGAAATGCCCAATGAAGAACTTTTGCAAGAACTCTATATTCAAGACGACAGAAGGATTTTCCGCCTTGCGCAAGCTCTGTATAACGGTGCTGAAGTTTCAAGATTATGCGCCATTACAAAAATTGATAAATGGTTTATTTCAAAAATCAAAGAAATTGTTGAAATGGAGCGCGAATTAACAAAACGAATAATTGATAAAGATTTATACATTAAAGCTAAAGAATTTGGTTTTCTTGATAAGGAAATAGCGAATATTACAGGTTCAAGCCTTGAAAAATTGAAAGGTTTTGAAGTTGACGCTTCATTCAGGCTTGTTGATACTTGTGCTGCAGAGTTTAGCGCGTCAACACCTTATTTTTACTCAACATATTCAGAAGCTGATGAAGTTATTGAATATAAAGAAAAATCGCAGAAAAATTATAAAAATAAACGTGAAAATGTTCTTGTTTTAGGCTCAGGCCCA
>JAFVFO010000061.1 GCA_017475485.1 Candidatus Gastranaerophilales bacterium
ACGTCGCCTGATATGTGTACCTCGGTCGGTGTTCAACACACCGCCCTGCGGCACTATTTGGATTGCTCCTGAGGGCTCGCTTCGCTCTGCCCACGTCGCCTGTTAGGTGTACCTCGCCGTCAATGCTCCACGCATTGCCGTCTGCGGCACTATTTGGAATTTTTGTTGTCGTAGTCTATTCTGCCTATTAATTTGTTTAGTGAACGGGTTACTTCTCTGAATTGGTCGAGATTTAAACTTTGTGCACCGTCAGACATTGCATTATCAGGGTCTTGGTGTATTTCATACATTAAACCATGTGCACCTGCAACTAAGGCAGCTTTGCCCATTGGTTCAATTAAGTATCTTTTTCCCGTACCATGTGAAGGGTCAACTATTACGGGCAGATGTGAATATTTTCTTATTATGGGTACTGCTGTTATATCCAAAACATTTCTTGAAAATTCGGAATCAAACCCTCTGATACCTCTTTCGCAAAGTATTACATTGTCATTTCCGTTAGATACAACATATTCTGCAGCTAATAAAAATTCTTTAATGGTTGCGGCAGGCCCTCTTTTAATCATGACGGGTTTTTTAATTCTGCCAAGAGCTTTTAAAAGTTTGAAATTTTGTATATTTCTTGCGCCAACCTGTAAAATATCGGCATATTTGCAAATTAGAGAAATATCCATAGTATCCATAACTTCTGTTACAATCAACAAGCCTGTTTCTTGACGTGCCTTTGCAAGATATTGAAGTCCTTTTTCTTCTAAGCCCTGAAAATCGTAGGGGCTTGTTCTTGGCTTAAATGCACCGCCTCTTAAGAATTGGCATCCCATTTCTTTTGCTGCGCGTGCGATTTGCAAAAGTCCTTCGTAATCCTTTTCAACGGAGCATGGCCCGACCATTAAAACAGGTCTTTCTAACCCGCCGATTTTAACTCCGTTTGGAAATTCTATTACGGTATCTTCAGGGTGTGCTTGTCTTGAAACAAGTTTGTATGGTTCTTGAATTTTTTTAACAGCTGCAACACCATCCATTGCTGAAATTGTTTCAGGATTAATGGTTAATTTATCACCAAAAACGGCGATAACATTTAGAACATCTCCTTTATTGACATGGGTTTTCATGCCTCTGTCATCTATGTATTTTAATATTCTATCCAGTTGTTGTTGTGTTGCGTTATGCTCCATTACTATAATCATATTGCAGGCCTCTCTCGAAATTATATGTAGCAAAGATTATTCAACCATAAAAATGCTCCAATGTACACAAGTTATTAAGTTTTATGATAAAATTATTTTATGAGTAAAAATAATTTGCCAAAAGTGATAATATATACTGACGGAGCTTGTGCCAAAAATCCCGGTGCCGGCGGGTATGGCGCAATTTTAATGTTTAAAAAACAAAATGGCGAAGTTGTAGAAAAGCGTTTGTCGCGTGGTTTTTCTATGACTACAAATAACAGAATGGAGTTGTTAGCCGTTATAGAAGCGCTTAACAGCTTAAAAAAACCTTGTGAGGTTCAACTGTATTCCGATTCTAAATATGTAACGGAAGCAATTAACCAAAAATGGCTGGAAGGCTGGATAAATAAAAATTGGAAATTAAATTCAAAAAACCCTGTAAAAAACATTGATTTATGGAAAAAATATATAGAAGCCTCAAAAATCCATACGATTGAATTTATATGGGTAAAAGGGCATAATTCCAATAAATATAATGAACTTTGTGATAAATTAGCTGTTGAAGCCCGCTCTTGCGCTAATTTAGAAACAGATACCGGTTTTAAGTAATCATCCTTCTTACATCGCAGCATGGTATTGCTGTTGTGTGAATGATAAAATCGTTAACGGGTTTTATGTATTGAAGCATAAATTCTTTGTTTTTAATCGGTTCACGGCAAATTGTACTGTCAAGTGAACCTGACAGATATTCGTTGATTTTTGCTTCTAATGGGGTTTTAGAATAATCTTTTAGGATTTTAATAATTTCCATCACATGTATTTTAATCCTCTATTTAGAGGATTTATTCAAAAAATTGGTAAAAATTTACAAATGTTAATTATTTAAAAAATCACTGTGTATTTCAAGTTCTTGATTTTTCTTGCCAATTTTATGGTTTGAGGCTTCTATACCGTAGTTTTTAAGTTGTTCGATTGCGTTAAATATTTTTGATGAAGTCAGTTTTTCATATTCTTTGTTAAATTTCCGCATATTTTCATCCAAGACTTTTTTAGCTTCATAAAGTGCATTTGAATGCTGTGCAATTAAATCATATAAATTTTGGGAAAGATTTACGATATTTTCAACATTGTTATTTTGAACATCTTGCGCCCACAGTATTTTTACAAGGCGTATTGCGGTTAAAATGCCTGAATTTCCGACAATTATAATATTTTTATCATTTGCATTTTTAACTATGTTTATAAAATCTTTATCGGTGTAAATTAGCGTTATCACCGGTTCCAGAGGGATATACATTAGTATAAAATTGGGTTGTGCGATATCTTTTGAAGTTTGGTATTTTTTGTTTGCTAAATTATTAATTGTAGTGTTTATATCTTTTATAAATTCGTTCCTGCGGGCTATATCAGGCTTTTTTACATAGTTTAAATATTTATCAAGGTTTAATTTGCAATCAATTAAAATTGATTTATTATTTGGCAAATTAACAAGGTAATCAGGCTTTATTTCCTTGTTGTCTTCATTTTTTGTTATAAATTGCTTAAGATAGTTTATATTTTTTTCGGGAAAACAGCTCTTTAATATTGCTTCTAAGCAATCTTCTCCAAATTGGCCTTTTAGATTTTGGTTTGTTGTAAGTGCTTTTGTTAAATTTTTTGCGTCTTTTAGAGTGTCTTTGACAGCCTTGATTTGAAGAATTGCCAATATTCCCAAAGTAAAACCCAGAAAACCCGTTAAAATTAATTGTGAAGTAATCATAATTAAAAAATTATAACTTTTTTAAAAAAATTTTGCAATTTATAAAATTAGGGTTAAAATTAGCTTATGAGAAAACTTTTAATTCTATTTTATTTACTTATTTTTTCAACGCCTTCTTGGGCAATTAATTGGGTTGAAGTTACCGCTAAAAACGGCCACAATGCTTTTATTGATATGGATAGTATTAAAGAATATAAAAACTATTATTTTTATAATATTAAGGTGCTTAATTCCCATACAAATAAAGATGTTGTTATAACCGTTCAATCTAACAAAAAAACCTCTTTATCCGCAAGAATTAACTTTTATGACCCTTTGTTATACGAGCAGTTAAAGGGTGATTATGAACATATTACCGATAAATTGACCAAGCAAATGGAAACTGCTGAGTATGGTTCAGTTGTTTATGCTTGTTATACAAAAGTAAAAAACTATATGCAAATTAAACAAACTAAAATTCAGATTTAGTATGGATAAAAACAAACCAACCGCACTTATAATCGGCGCAGGGCCTTCGGGGCTTGCTTTGGCTTATGAATTAATACAGCTTAATTCCGATATCAGGCCTGTAATAATAGATAAATTACCGCAGGTAGGCGGTCTTTCAAGAACAATCTATGATGATAAATCAGGAATTGACCTTGGCGGGCACAGACTTTTTACAAAAGATAAATATGTTGAATCAATTTGGAAAAGATTTTTAAAAGAACAAAATGCGCCCGCGCTTGATGATATCCATGCAAACAGAAATCTTAAATTTCAAAAAACGGGTGCCGACCCTAATTTTAAAGATGATGTTTTGCTTTTAAGAAAGCGTTTTTCATCTGTAATAAAAGATAAGAAAAAAATCAACTACCCCATAAGATTTAATCCGGATACATTTAAAAAACTGGGTTTTGCTTCGTCTTCACAGGCGCTGTTAAGCTATTTAAAAGCTCTTGTTTTTAAAAGAAATGAAAAAAATTTTGAAGATTTTCTGATTAATAAGTTCGGAAGATATTTGTACAACCTATATTTTAAGGAGCATTCAAAAAAAGTTTGGGGTGTTGAGGCATCTGAGCTTGTAAATGAATGGGGTAGAGAAAGAATTCAAAAATCATTATTTTCTGCAAATAAAATTTGGGAAGATGAATACTATTACCCAAAATACGGCTGTTCGCAGTTGTGGGATAAAATGGCACAGTATATCATTGACAACGGCGGTGATATAATTCTTAATTGCGAATTTTTAAATTTTGAAATAAAACAAGATAATATTATTTCCGCTAAGGTTAAATGCCCTAATTTGATTAGCGATATCAGTGCAAATTATTTTATTTCTTCTATTCCTATTTCAGATATTATAAAATCGGTTGAAGCACCTTTTGATATAAAGCAAAATGCGCTTAATCTTCCGTATAGGGACTATATTTTAGTCAGTTTATATACTACGAAATTTAATTTGAAAAATACAACAAAATATCCTACGCTTAATGATGTTACTCCTGATAATTGGATTTACCTGCAGGAAAAAAACACTATTGCTTCCAGATTGCAAATTATGAATAACTGGTCACCATATTTAGTTGAGGATTTTAAGAATAAATATTTAGTTTCACTTGAATATTTTTGTAATAAAAATGATGATTTATGGAATTTATCTGATGATGAAATCACTAAACTTGCATTGTCGGAATGCGAAAAATACGGTTTTTTTGACAGATATGATATCTATAAAACAAAAGTTATTCGTGAACTTAAGGCTTATCCTGTGTATTCGGGCACATATAAGTATATTAATAAAATAAAAAATCATCTTAAAACGTATAAAAATTTATACTTAATGGGTAGATGCGGAGAGCATAAATATATTAATATGGATTTAGCCATGGTTTGTGGTATAAATATTGCAAGAGATATTAATAAGGGCTATGTGAATGAAAAATAAATGTCCTAATTGCGGTTATGAATATGACGATAACGACGCATTTTGCGCAATGTGCGGTATCAAATTAGAAAAAATCGAAGAAGAAAATTCAGAAATCATAGATAATGAGCTAAATGAATCTAAAGAAGCTACTCTTGATAACATTAAGGTTTTTTTTGACGCTAAAAATAAAGAGAACAAAGAAGGGCTTTTAAACTTTAACGGCAGTTTGTTTGACAGTCCTATGTTTAATTTTATTATAATAATGATTTTGATTTCTTTTTTGATGTGCATTTCTTTGTACCTTGTAATACAAAAACAAAATTTAAAAAAATCACAAATGCGATATAGCAATATGATTGCAAATCCTGCTTTAATTCCTGAATTGAAAGAGCCTAAAAGCTATGTTGATTTAAGGGTTAACCTTGCAGATTGCGAAAATTTCCTTGCAATGTATCTTAGAAATTCGCAAGATACGCCCGAAAAAAAAGAACAGGTGTTTATTTCATATTTAAAGGAAATGGACAAATTGCCTCATATTACGAATGAAAATATGGTAAATGATGATTTAAATTCTTGCTCCGTAATTAAATCTTCGGCCCATGCGCAAAGGTGCGCCAAGGAATTTTCAAAAGATTTCAAAGATGTCGGAATCAAGGCATATTCAAGCTATAGCACAATTTATCTTTATCCTGATTATAAGTATATTTATAACAGATATTCTAAATATCTCTCTAAACAAATGGTCAAATACCTGAAACTTAAGGCAAAATACAACAAACCCGTTCGTGTAGGGCTTGTTTTACAAATTAGCCCTAAAGAAATTGCCGATAAAATATATGATTTTGAAAAATTGTATTCTCGGGTTTCAGATGTTTATATCAGAGAAGAAGTTTTAAAAACAATTTATTATGATTTTAGAACATTTATCTTCTCTCCTTCAATTTATGCTACAACTACACAAGAAATGACAAGCGAATTTAAAAATGCGTATGCTTACTTCATTTCTTTGAGAAAAAATTCTCAGCTAAGGCCTTTGGTTATGAGCTATTTAGATAAAACAAAAGCCTACAGTGAAACTAATTTTAAGAATGATTATCCATATACATTATTTAATGAATCTTTTAATGAAAATGTTGAAAATTCTGCTCTTAGCGATATTTTTGTTCAATTAAGAAAAAGTATTTTTTCAAATACAAAGCAACATTCTTTTACATACGTTTATAATATTTCTGCAGGTTCTTGGAAAAAGTTTGATAAAAATACCCCTATAGCACAGGGTGAGTATATTTTTTCAACAGTTGATGAAAACAACAATATAGCAATATATAATAACACTTATTCTTTATTGCAGGAATTAAATATTCCGAAATATAATAAATTGTTTTTAACAAATAATGCCTTGTATTCTTTCAATACTGACAGATTGACTTTATCGAAGGTTATTTTTAACGGCAGGTCTTTTGCTTTGCAGTATTTGAATGTTTCGGAAGCTACAAGTGTGTTCCCCGGAATAAAAGTAATTAATATTGATTCATATCAAAATTACAATATTTATGTGGAAAAGGATAACGCTAATGCTGCTTATATTATTCTTTCCAGATACTCACAAGGTTTTGACGGTTATATTGTAACACCTCTAAAAGGTGAAGCGCTTATACAAGGCTTGCCTAATATGTTTACAGTGTCCGGTTATGAGGACATTGAGCTTTCGTTCCATAATAGTTTAATTAACCCGAAAGAAACATCTGAAAGCACCCCGACATATAAAATTACTATTCACACAAACGGATATAATGCCGATGATGATGACGTTGTTAAATATGACGAAAAGACAGCTCAGGAAGAACAAACCGAAAAACATAGTCCTAATATGATGCCAAAAATAATAAAAGAAACAACTCAGAATGAATTTGAAATTGATAATGCTTCTAACTTATCAACAGCACCAAATCAAAGTATCGAACCTCCGAGCGCAGATTAAATGGTTAAAATAAATTAAATTAAAAACCCTAAAACCGATTTTATTTTGTCTGATTTTAGGGTTTTTAATTTGTAATGATTGTTTTTAATTAACTTCTTCTTGATTTAACCGTTTCGACAATTTCATCAAATTCTTCTGCGTTAACTGTTTCGTTTTCTAATAATGACATTGCAAGTTCTTTTAAAATGTCCATATTGTCGGATAGAATTTGTTTTGCCTGTGCATATTTTTCATCAATAATCTTCTTGACCTCAACATCTAATTCATAGGCAATTTGTTCCGAATAATCTTTTGTTTGCCCGAAGTCACGCCCCATAAATACATGTTCTTGCGGTTCTCCGTATGTCATGTTACCCATTTTATCAGACATACCCCACTGTGTAACCATTTTGCGGGCAAGTTTTGTTGCTCTTTGCATATCATTAGAAGCGCCGGTTGAAATATTATCTCCATATATAAGTTCTTCAGCAACTCTGCCGCCCAGTAAATCCGTAATATGCGCCAGCAGTTTTCTTCTTGTTTGGTGTTTTGAATCGTCTTTCGGAGTGTACCAAGTTAAGCCAAGGGCTCTGCCTCTTGGTATAATAGAAATTTTTTGTACTTCTTCACAGTCCTCAAGCATTTTTAAAATAACAGCATGGCCTGCTTCATGGTAGCTTGTTCTTTCTTTATCTTCTGCCGTTAATACAGTGCTTTTCTTTTCTATACCTGCAATAACCCTGTCAATTGATTTATCAATATCATCCATGGAAATTGATTCCTCATCATTTCTTGCAGCTAAAAGAGCCGCTTCGTTTAGCAGGTTTTTTAAATCTGCACCCGTAAAACCGGGGACTCTCTTTGCTAATGCTTTTAAATCTACATTGGGTGATAATTTTTTATTTTTAGCATGCACTTTTAAAATTTCTTCTCTGCCCTTAACGTCCGGTTCGTTGACATAGATTTGCCTATCAAACCTTCCGGGGCGAAGCAGTGCGCTATCTAAGATATCGGGTCTGTTTGTTGCTGCTATAACGATGATATTTGTATTTTCATCAAAGCCATCCATTTCAACAAGAAGCTGATTGAGGGTTTGTTCTCTTTCGTCATGTCCGCCGCCCATACCTGCTCCGCGCTGACGGCCTACTGCGTCTATTTCATCAATAAAAATCATACAGGGCTGGTGTTTTTTGGCTTGTTCAAATAAATCTCGAACACGGCTTGCACCGACACCTACAAACATTTCGACAAAGTCTGAACCCGAAATAGAGAAGAAAGGTACTCCCGCTTCTCCTGCAACAGCTTTTGCCATTAAAGTTTTACCGGTACCGGGTGCGCCTACAAGTAAAATACCTTTTGGAATTTTTGCGCCCAGTTTTGTATATTTTTCGCTGTTTTTTAAGAAATCTACTATTTCTTCCAGCTCTTGTCTTTCTTCATCTATACCTGCAACGTCTTTGAAAGTTATTTTTATTTTGTCATCTTGAAGTAACTTTGCTTTTGACTTTCCGAAATTAAGTGCTGATGAGCCTGTTTGCTGAATTCCTTTTAAAATCAGTACAATCATTATTATTACAAAAATCAACGGTACAATGATTGAGCCGATTATATTTGTCCAAGATGAGTCTTGCGGTTTTGCCACATTGATTTCTATATTTTTTTCTTTTAAAAGTTCGTATAGTTTTGAATCATTTTCCGGTATTTGTACTTTATATTGCTGTTTTGGGGCTTTTGTCATGCTTTTTGATAAGCCCAGTGCTGTTATTGTGTCGTTTGTTTTTTCATTTGCTTCTTGTTTTGTATCATGCTTTTCTTCTTTGGGAATTGCAATTAAAGAATCCTTTGAAATATTGACACTTTCTATTGTTCCTATTTGAACTTTATTTAAAAATTGCGTATAAGATATTTCGCTTGTGGCTGTATCCGGCCCTTGAAATGAAGTGGCAAGAACAATTATCAAGATTATGCCGACAATTAAATATAAACCTACCGATTGATTTTTATTCATAAACTCCTCTCAAAATTAATTTATATATTATTATTGATATTATAACAAAAGAATTATAAAATGTTAAATGAATAAAGGAAAATAAATGGCAAGAGTATTCTTATCTTTGGGTTCAAATATGGGTGACAGGTCTGCTAATATTTCGCAGGCTGTCAGCTTATTAAGTATGACAGATAGAGTAAAAGTGGTTAAGACTTCGTCATTTTATGAAACTGAACCTTGGGGCAATAAAAAACAGGAATGGTTTGTCAATGCCTGCCTTGCAATTGATACGGATTATACTGCGGAAGAATTGCTTAAATATTGCCAAAATATAGAATTAAAAATGGGCAGAATTCGCCATGAGAATGAACGCTGGGGACAGAGAACCATAGATATTGATATTTTGATGTATGATAATCAAATTATATCAATAGGTTCAATGCTTAATATTCCCCATCCTTTAATGCATTTAAGAGCCTTTGTTCTTGTGCCAATGCTTGAAGTTAAGGCTGACCTCGTACATCCCGTTTTTAACAAAACAATTTCGGAATTATATGATGAGTTGGATAATCCCGAAGATGTCTTTTTATATGGAACTATAAGCCCGAAGGGAAATTAATTTTCTTTCTTTGACTTTGCTTTTCTGCCCCTTTTTGAGGTTTTTTTAATATTTATTTGTTGTATGTCAGTATCTATGTTTGCAATTTCTGCAATTTTTTGTACATATTGAAGATATTCTTTGGGTTTAAGCTTCATTTCTTCAAGCATTGCAAGAATAATTTTAACACCTGAAAGATTAAGTGCTAAATTTCTTGTTAAAAATTGAATCAGCTTTGCTTTTTCGACATCATCAAAGCTGTATATTCTTCTGTCACCTTCAGACCTTTGCGGAATAAGTATATTTTGCTGGTCATATATTCTTAGTGTTCTCGGGTGAACTCCGAGTGTGCGTGCAATTGCCCCTATCGGCAATAAACCTGTGCTTGAATCCAGCGAATATAATGTGCTTTGTTCTGTAGTAGTCAAAATATTTTCTCCTGTACTATATTACCCCGTATAAGTCATAACTTGTTGTTTTTGTTATTTTTACATCAACAATATCTCCGGGTGTAAGATATTCGTTTGTTTTGATATACACTAATCCGTCAACTTCCGGAGCGTCTTTGTAGCTCCTTGCTGTGATAAGACCGTCAGAGCGTATTTCTTCTATTATACACTGAATTTTTTTTCCTGTACATTGTTTATTTATATTTTGTGAAATTTCCTTTTGCAACTTCATCAATTTTGATTTGCGTTTTTTCTTGATATCTGCTTTAACCTGCGGTTTTAGAGAATAGGCATAAGTATTTTTTTCCCTTGAATATGTAAAAATTCCAACTTTGTCAAACTTCATATCCTTAACAAAATTATATAAATCTTCAAATTCTTCATCTGTTTCGGCGGGGTAGCCTACAATGAAGGTTGTTCTTATAGCGACATTCGGTATTTCTTTTCTGATTTTTTCAATAAATTTGCGATAATCAATGGCGGGGCGCTTCATTCTTTTTAAAACTTCTATATTTGAATGTTGTAAGGGGATATCAATGTATTTTACAACTTTATCAAGTTTGTTTATTGTCCTCATTAATTTTTCGTCAAAATTTGTAGGATAAGCATACATTAATCTAATCCAGTTTATATTTTCAATTTTATTTAGTTCTTCAAGCAGTTTTGAAAGCATAGGTTTTTTGTAGATGTCAAGGCCATAGCTTGTCGTATCTTGCGCTATAAGTATTATTTCGGATACACCTTTATTTGCCAGTTCCTTTGCTTCTGAAACTATATTTTCAATAGTTCTTGATTTGTAGCTTCCTCTTAGCTTTGGAATAATGCAGTATCCGCAATTATAATAACATCCTTCCGCAATTTTTATGTAGCTTGAAGCACCGACTGTTATTTGTTCTCTTTTGATATCTTCTCTGTAGCAGTATGCGGGGTTATCGGATACATTTTTATAAGTTTTATTTTCAATTGCTTCAATTATTTTATCATATTCGCAAACACCCAAAAAATGCTTAACTTCGGGGAGTAACTTTGGTAATTCTTCTTTATATTTTTGAACCAGGCATCCCGTTAAAATGATTTTTTTACCCATTTTGACCAAATCCATAATAGCTGAAACACTTTCTTTTTCGGCATCATGGATAAATGAGCAGGTGCTTACTATAACGGTTTTAATATTTTTATCATAAGGGTCAAGTGAATATTTATATCCGCATTTTGTCAACATACCAAGCATTAGCTCGGTATCAATAAGATTTTTGGCACAGCCAAATTGTAAAATTCCGATTGTTTGTTTATTTTTCATTTATCTTAAAAACCAAGGCCTTTTGTACATTTTCAAATATTGCTACGCGCTTATAATTATCCATAATATATGTGCAAAAATCAACACCGTAATCATGGCAAATTGTTTGCGCGCCGTATTCCTTGGTGTTTCTGGGGTAAAAAATTATGTAATCCGTTTTATTTTCTTTTAATTGATTAATTATTTTTTCTTCTCCAAATGTTTCAAAGTCAAGCGGTGTAAAGGTTGAATTGTAGTACTTCCAAGGTTTTTTATGTATTAAATTAACAATTTGACCTTCGGGCACAACAATAAAATTTTCATCTTTTTTTATATTTTGTTTTATAAAAGAATTTATTTTGTTCTGCAGGATATAATCATTTCTGCTTAAATATATTGTTCCGACACTTGTTTTAATCGGAAATTTTTGAGTACTAAGGTAGCTGAAAAATTGACCTGTTAAAAGCATTATAATTAATAAAAAAAAGTGGTTCAGCACCCATTTTTTATTTAAAATCAGGTATAGCTGTCTGAAAATATAAAATACCAGC
Organism: Candidatus Gastranaerophilales bacterium; assembly: GCA_017475485.1. Lineage (GTDB taxonomy): Bacteria > Cyanobacteriota > Vampirovibrionia > Gastranaerophilales > Gastranaerophilaceae > RUG14156. The sequence goes on from JAFVFO010000061.1 coordinate 11,665, forward strand.
AACGAATAGCCAAAATTTGAATATAACAATGAATTTATTGCGAAAATTGATTTTGAACAAAGTAATATCGCAAAATAAAGAAGTATTAAATCTCTTTTTTTAATTTTATTTTTATTAATTATTGTTAAACAAATTGCCCCAAAAAATCCTAAATGAAGTATAGTATTCGGATATATAAAATAAAAAAGTAATACCAAAATTAATATAGATAAAAATTTATTTTTCTTATAAATAAAATATGAAATACTGCCGAATGTTAAATATAGTGCCAAATATATTAAATTGCGCAGAAAATAATCTATTTCAAAAAAGCTCCCCATACTTTTATATAAATAGCTAAGCGCATTTGTATGAAGCATTGTGCTTATGTAATTATAATTTTTTATAAAATCATTAAAATTAAAACCTATAAGACTTATAATCGGAAAAATTAAGCAAAGAGCATAATTTTTAAAGAACATTTTTTTATGGTATATGTCATAAAAAAGGCTGAAAATTAGTGCAAGAGTAAAAAATTCTATCTTTGTCGTAAATAAAAACCCGAGTGCTATATATCTTATTTTTTCATATTTATAAAGGTAAGAAAAAAGTATTAAATATAGTGCGAAAACCGCCCATAGGGTAGAATATGAATATGGAACAACAAAAGAAAAATTGGAGTTTGAAAATATGCTTACGGTAATAAAAAATATTGTTGTGATTAATGCGATTGATTTTGTTGTGAACTTTTTGAGCGTTAAATAAAATAAAATTGCGCAAAAATACGCAATTAAGTTTGCTTCTATAAGCAAAATATTGATGTTTAATTTTAGCTTGTATAAAAACATGTTGATGAAATAGCCCATAGGGCCGTATATTAAAAAAATATCCGAATATAGTTTTTCGCCTTTAAGCATTTGGTATGGAATGTAGCTTTCCCTTGAAAAATCTATCATTATATTTCCTGATTGTTTAAAAAGCAATATCGCTAAAATTACATAAATTATGCTTAAAATTATTATATTTTGCTTATCTTTGCCCATTTTTTAATAATATTGGCTTTTTTTGTTTATGGCAATTTTTTAATAAAAAAATACTTTATAAATATAACCAAAGGGGAAACGTATGTTTGAAGGTGTTTACAGTTCAATTGCAACTCAGCCTGTTGCGGATTTTGGTGCTCAAAGAACGCTTAATATGGGCGGTTCTGTGATAGGCTATATTCAAACAGGCAATCAATATGATAAACGCTATTATAAACCGCGTTTAAAAAATGACACCTTTCAAAATAAAAAATCAAAAAATCGCTTTGATAAAATTATAACAATAAGCGCTTTGGCGTTAGCTTCTGCAGCAGTTGTTGCAGGATTAGTTTCAAAAGGTAAAATAAAATGCGAATTTTTATCTAAAGGTATAGAATCGGTTAAAAACTTATTTAAAAAAGACTCTGCAAATCCCCATGGAATTCTTTCCAGGGTAGGAAGCGGCATAAGCAATCTGTTTTCTAAAATAAGAAAACCTAAGCCCTAGTCGATAGGCGGTTTTGGCGGTCTGTTTTTCGCGTGTTCTTTTTTGATTTTTTCAAATTCTATTTTTTGTTCTTTTGTTAAAATATTTTCAAAGTTTTTTCTGTTTTCATATTTTTGTTTTTGCGCATTCTGCTTTAAAAGCGCAAGCTCAGCCTTATACGGTGCCGTTCTTAAGTCTGCCTGATATTTAGGTATGCCTAAAAGATATACATTTTTTATTTTTGTGTGCAGATTTTCCATTTTAGAAATGGTTTTTTCCATTTCTTTAATGTGTTTTTGGCGGTTTGCCTTCATAATACTTTTTTGTTCTTGGGTTAGTTGTAATCTTTCATCAAGCATTTTTTCAAACTGCTTTTGTTCTTTAAGTGTCGGCTTATGGGGTTTTTGATGTTCAATATCCATAGCGTTGCATGTTAAAAAAAGCATTGATATAAAAATTGTTAATATTTTATTCATCTGTATCTCCAATTAAAAAACTCAGTTTTTCTTTTAAAATTTTTCTTGCGGTATTTATTCTTGATTTAACTGTACCTTCCGGCACTTTTAATTTTTTAGATATTTGTTCGTATGAATAATCTTCATATTCATATAAAATTATTGTTTCTTTCAGTTTTTTTGGCAGAGAATTAATTGCCTTTAGGGTTAATTTTTGCTGTTCATAAAGAGTGTATTCTTTTTCGGGGTTTGTTTTATCTTTTAAATTGTTAAGCGCGTCTTCATTATAATCACAATTTTTTTGCAGTTTGAATTTTGAGCTTTTCAAATAATCTTTGCATAGGTTTGCCGTAATTTTGCAAATCCATTGCGAAAATTTATTTTGCTCAACATATTTATCAAGACTTTTATATGTTTTGATATAGACTTCCTGTTCTATATCTTCGTCATAATGCCCTGTTAAATTCTTAATTATTTGTTTTACTTTATATTTGTTCGCGCGAATTATATCTTTCAATTATTCAAGTCCCGATATTCCGAAGTAATCATCTAAAAGCTCATTTTGCATTTTATTATTGTCTAAGGACATATAAACAGCGTCCCCTTCCATATATAATGAAATTATATTTCCAAGTAACAAAACCGGAGCCGTAAGTACAAAAAGCATTTTTGCTATTGTTTTTCTGCGCTTTCTTTGTTTATATAACGGTCTTGCCTGTGAAATCAGTTGTGATAATTTATCCATAATGCACCTCTTACATTAATTATAACGATAAATCAGACTAAATGTTCAATTTATTTTTTCTTAACTTTCTTAACATTTCTTAATATTATTTTCAAGCTATTACTGCGTTTGAGGCACTTTTGGGGTGTATATATTAAATATTTCTTTGTTATTGCAATTTTACCTCAGAAAAATACTTTATTTATATATAAAGTATATAAATCAAGAGAGAGATTGAAACTATGATTAAAGCAAGACCAAGAGCAAAACAAGAAACAGAAGAATTTATTAATCCTTTTGAAGTTAGAGATAATTCAGAGGCTTTAATGAAAAGTTTAGCATCTATTGATAGACGAGATATCAGGTCTAAATTCAAGAATGCGCAAGACCCGATAACACTTGCTTTTGAGTCTATAGAAGAAACTTCTTTGAAGACATTGGCGAAAGATTTTGTAAAAGAAAGTTTTTATGATTTCATTTCGTTTGTAGGAGACTTTTGCAAATAACATCATAAATCGTATCTGAAGTGGGGGATATAGGTAGATTTGCGAAAAAAATGACGCTTGAATAAAGCGTCTTTTTTTTGCATGAAAATATTTTTGTGCTTTAATTTATATATCGCATTTAACTTTAGGTATTAACAATGATATCAAAGATTAATCATATAGGGCATGGAATGCCTGTTTTGCATTCTTCAAACAAAATGCCAAACTATAAACAAATTTCTTATCCCTGCGATGAGGTTGTTTTTTCATATAATCAAAAACCTAAAACTTTTCTTGAAAAACACCACATTGTAAAAGAAGCTAATGATTTTCTAAATGCAAACTACAGCGCAGATTACGCTGAGTCGGACGAAAATATTTCAAGGCTTGATAATTCTTTTGATACATATTTTGGTTTAAAAAATTTATCTGTTTTATATTTTGACAGAAGGTTCAACGCTAATTCCCTGCCTGCTAATTTCCATTTTTTATATTCATCTAAGCGCGGTTTTGATGAAAACCCATTTTATAATTCGGATTTTCCCGTAGGCATGGTTGAAGATTTGCCCTCAGATACTGCGCGTTTATATAATTTTGAAAACGGTTATATCGTAAATGGCGTGCTAGATGAAGATTTAACCCCGCGCAGCTTTAATGAGGTTTCAATATTAGAGCCCGAGAAGGCACAGTCGGGCGCATTCAAGTTTTCTTATCTTCTCAATGCTTCAATGTTTATTGTAAATCCAAGAATTATCTCGAATGATGACAGTATAAAAATACTTAGTGCAGATTCTATGCTTTTAAAAAGGTATAATGCGGAAGGTGAAACAGAATGTTATGAACAATATTTTTTACCTTCCATTCAATTTAATGCCGACAATTCATTTGTTAAAATAACAGCCCAAAGAATGCTTCAAACAGCACTAAACGGCAATAAGTCCTATTATAAAAATTATTCGGTTTTTCAAGATAAAAGTCATAATAAAAATGAGCTTTCCGATTTAAAATTTGATATTACAAAAGGCGGTGCTAAATCTTTTAAAACGGATTGGAATAAAAATTCTCAAAACAGAATAGAAAATTATTCCTTTGCTTCAAAGTTAGCAAAATAAATTATTTTTGTGCTTTATAAAAATACCTTTGGTGTTATTTATTAAGTCAGGAATAATTGTATGAATTTGGCTATAAATTCTTTTAATATACAAAATATGGCATTTTGTGCAAGTAAAAAACCATATAAAACTAATAATGATAAATATATAGATTATTCAAAAATCCTTTCCGAGTCTTCAAATAATGATAGTTTTGTTTCGCAACATGATGATATTGATGTAAAAACAAAAGAACAATATGAGCGCCAAGTGGGTTCATATATGGCTAATTATCATCTGCAAATGCCGGTACTTGAACAAGAACGTGAAGACTTATTCCAAACAGCAAAAACATTTTACGGAAAATATAATCAATTATTTGATTATTTAGCTCAACACAAAGAGATTTATTCGGATACTGATTCTGATTATGTTAATCTTTCTTCAGACTGCAGATTGTATTTAAAAAAGTGCCGTCCTTCAAGCGTATCCGGTAATTTATCAAATATTCCTACAAGGATTATATATAAACGCACCAAAGATACTTGTGATATTTATGATTTTAAACAAGGTTTAGTTGCCCTTGGGGCAAAGAGAAACCCTGATAACAGTGCAACTTGTGACTATTTAATATTTTCTAATGATAATAAACCGCTTACAGTCCTTGATGACGGCTTATTATTTTCAAGATATAAAAATATGTCTTTTGTAGCTAAAAATGTTTCTTTAGCACCTGATAAATCTTCTCTGATAGCAGATTATATGACAATGTTTTCGCTTGATAATTTCAGCGAAATTTCCCGCAGCGAAACTTATTCTAACGTAAAAGTAAGTTACGACGGTTCGAGGCACTCCGCCTTTGATATTACTTCCGACAATTATCTTTTAACTTCACATAGGTCGGGCAAATCTAAAAACTTAAAATATGCAAAAGGTTTTAGCGAAAATTATGACCATGAAACAATACAATATCAAAAAGCGCAAGCCCTTATAAAACCGATAGGTAAACACTATGCCAATGCGAAAATTGATTGGTTCTATCAGCCCGTTGCGTTTGATTTAAGCAGAGAAAAGTGTGATTATTCTAAATTTGTCTATAGAGATTTTTAAATTAATGGCAATTATTTTTATTCAGTTGTTTTAAAATCTTTGTATAAGATTTTGAAAGTGTTAATATGGCAACAAACATCACCCCGTCACAGTTTGCCGGTTCTTTATACAGTCCTGCTTCATCATTAGGCGATACAGCTGCAAGCTCGGTTATTTACAGATTTGATGACGCGCAAACAGATTATTTTCAATATAAAGATGCCGAAGCTGAATATATACCGCAATTTAAAGCAAAGCCAAAAGGAAAAGAAAATTATTTTTCGCTCGGAATTAGAGATAGAATTCATGATTTTTTTGTAAGCAAAAGAGAAAAAGAAGACAGAATAAACCGACAGAATAAGGCTGATGTTGCAGCCGCAATTCGCGATATGGATTGGTACTTAACCTATGCGGATAATGTACGCAAAAGTGCGCTTGCAAATTATTTTGACAGTGCCGATACTTATTTTAGAACTAAAAAATTAATTGAAAATAATAATCCTATTTATACTTCCTCTGAACATCCTTCTTTTGTAGATATAAAGAATGATTTGCGTGTTTATTATTCGCAGGAAGAAGTATTTTCACCTTTTTCAAATGAACCAATGACTGTAAATATCCCAAAACGAGTTATCCAAACTCCAAATCATGAAATGCTTCAAACTGCAACTAAGGCAAATATTTATGATTATGAAGGCGGTTATGTTGCACATGGTGCAAGAATGAGTGTATCTGGTGCTTTGGAATGTGATTCTTTAGATATAGTTTCCGTTGATGAAAACGCTAAAAATGACTTAACTTTTGCAAAAATGCTGGGCTGTCCCGTATCTTTAGAATCTGCAAAAATATCATCCGACAGGAAAAAAATTCAGGCTGAATCTATGACTTTATTTTATTTTGATTCAGATGATAAATTGATAAGAACAAAAACTTACACTAAACCAACAATTGAATATTTTGATGACGACGATAAAGAAGTGTTTAAAATTGATAGTGTCGCATGTTTGGTTACGCAATATAGTCCTGAAAAAGAACCGTTTAACAAGGCATATTATCGTGATTGTTACGAAGAATACGGTAACAGCGGCTTAGATAGGCTTATTTCCAGCTTTTTAATTAAATTTAAAAGTGAAAAAGCCGCTTCTGTATTACTTCAATATGGAATTCAAAGAGATTCAAACGGCGAATTAAACACAAACAAAATATATAAAGAAGACGTTCAATTATAAAAAATCCCGATTAAATTAATCGGGATTTTTAATATAAATCTTGTGCTATTATTCGCCTGCAGCTGATTTTGAAATAATTTCTTTTTCAATATTAGCAGGAACTTGTTCATAGCATTTGAATTCCATTGAGAATGTGCCGCGGCCTTGTGTATTTGAACGCAAGTCTGTAGCATAACCAAACATATTTGCAAGCGGAACTATAGCTCTAACGATTACATTACCTGTATTGCCGTTCGGTTCTTGACCTTCAATACGGCCTCTTCTTCTTGAGATATCACCGATAATTGTACCTGTGAATTCGTCAGGAATTTCGATTTCAACTTTCATCATGGGTTCTAATATGCAAGGCTGAGCTTTTTTGCAGCCTTCTTTGATTGCCATAGAACCTGCGATTTTGAATGCCATTTCTGATGAATCGACTTCGTGGAAAGATCCGTCATATAGTTCAACTTTAACATCTATCATAGGATAGCCTGCTAAAATACCGCCTTCAAGCGCTTCTTCCATACCTTTTCTTGCTGGTTCAATGTATTCTTTAGGAATAGCACCACCGACAATTTTGTTATCAAATACAAAGCCTTCATTTTCGCCTGCAGGGCTGATTTTGATTTTAACGTGGCCATATTGACCTTTACCGCCTGATTGACGTATGAATTTAGAATCTTGATCAGCGTTACCTCTAATTGTTTCACGATATGCAACTTGCGGTTTACCAATGTTAGCTTCTACTTTAAATTCTCTAAGCATACGGTCAACAATAATATCTAAGTGCAATTCGCCCATACCTGAAATGATTGTTTGACCTGTTTCGGTATCAGATTTAACTCTGAAAGAAGGATCTTCTTCGGCAAGTTTTTGTAAAGCGATACCCATTTTATCCTGATCGGCTTTTGTTTTTGGTTCAATTGCAACCGAGATAACAGGTTCGGGGAAGTTGATTTTTTCTAAAACGATAGGTGCTTTTTCATCACATAATGTGTCACCTGTTGTAGTTTCTTTTAAACCAACTGCTGCGCAGATATCGCCTGCATATACTTCTTGTTCTTCAAGACGTTGGTCGGCATACATTCTAACCAAACGAGAAATTCTTTCTTTTTTGCCGTTTGAAGCGTTTAAAACATAAGAACCGGATGTAATAACACCTGAATATACTCTTAAGAAGGTTAAACGGCCAACGAACGGGTCTGTCATAACTTTGAATGCCAATGCTGCAAAAGGTTCTGAATCTGACGATTTTCTTTCTGTTTTTGAACCGTCTTCCAATTCGCCTTCAATAGCTTTAACATCTACAGGAGAAGGCATATAGTCAACAACATTGTTTAATAATAATTGTACACCTTTGTTTTTAAATGCCGTACCACAGCAAACAGGAACAATTTTGTTGTTGCAAACAGCTTTTCTTAATGCCGCTTTTAATTCATCTACCGTAATTGTTGAAGGATCATCAAAGAATTTTTCCATTAAGATATCATCCTCGCCCGCAATTGCTTCAACCATTTCATCATGATATTGTTGAGCTTTTTCTTTTAAATCTGCAGGAATTTCTTCTTCTTTAATATCTGTACCTAAATCATTTGTATAGATTTCGGCTTTCATTGTCATTAAGTCAATAAGGCCTGTGAATTTATCTTCTGCACCGATTGGCAATTGTATAGGAACAGCGTTTCCGCCAAGGCGCGTTTTAATTTGAGAAACAACTCTGTAGAAATCTGCGCCTGTTCTGTCCATTTTGTTTACAAATACCATACGAGGTACTTCATAACGGTTAGCTTGGCGCCATACTGTTTCTGATTGAGATTGTACACCGCCTACTGCACAAAATACAGCAATAACACCGTCTAATACACGCAAAGAACGTTCAACTTCAATAGTAAAGTCAACGTGGCCGGGGGTGTCAATGATATTGATTTGGTGTCCTTTCCATTCAGCTGTAACTGCAGCAGATTGAATTGTGATACCTCTTTCTCTTTCTTGTTCCATAAAGTCGGTAACAGCAGCACCATCGTGTACTTCACCTAATTTATGCGTTTTTCCTGTATAGAATAAAATACGTTCTGTTGTGGTAGTTTTGCCTGCGTCAATGTGAGCTGCAATACCAATGTTGCGTATTTTTTCTAATGCTGTTTTTCTTGGCATTTTTAACTTCCTTTTCTAAATTACATTCTTTGTTATATTTCAATTGTCGCATAAACAAGTATTTAAGCAAGGGGATTATTGTTTTTGATAATGCACAAATATCCAGCTTCTGCTTGCATTTTTAGCAAGGTATAGTGTTGAATATTTGTTTGTATTATCTTCATATATTTTTTCCCAGATATTGTTTTTTGTTTGCGAATATTGTTCAAATTTCACTCTTTTAAAATATTTTTCAAGTAATTCTATTAAATATTCATAAGAGTAGTTTTCTGTTTTGTATGTAATATTTTGACTGCCGAAATCTGCGATAAATGGCGAATTTTCATTTGCTTCAAAACAAAAAACTATATTTTCTTTGTTTTTTATTTTGTTATAGAGTTTTTCTTTAAAATATGCTTCAAAATCAGGATTTTTATAATTATTTTTTACTGTTTTTAAAATTATATCTTTTGCATTTTTTTTATTTATATTTTTATCATAAATTTTTTTTAACACATCACTTTTGTATGTTCCTGCCATTTCTTCGGAATCAAACGAGATGACATTAAAATCATAATATTTTTCCATGAACCTTGCACCCGTTGTTGCAACAAGGGTATATTTATTTGCGTTATTAAAATAGGGAATTTCATTATTGAATATTTTTGCTTGGTCAAATGAATTTTCATGTGTATTATATATCCCTATTATCGCTAAATTAAGCAAAATGTATGCGCCAAAGAGATATTTGGAAATATTTTTTTCGTTTATTCCGCTTGCAAAAACAATTAGTGAAATAATAATACAAGGGTATAAATAAATCGGTACAAAACCTGTAATTCCAAGTTTTGTAAACAGAATGAATATTATAAAAAATACCCCTGCGATTGTTGACAGTTTTTTTGAAATTTTATTATTTAAAATTGATTTAATAGTAAAATAAAGAGCAATTGCAATAGGAATTAGCGAAAAAAGAGCTAATTCAATAATGCTTCTTATATTTCCATAATTCAAAAAATCAAGCCAAAGCCCGTATGCGCTTTGTGTTTCTAGGTTATTGCAATAGTTTAAGAGCGGTGTAAAAAAGTCGTTTAACGTATTTAAAAATACTGTTAAGTTAAATTTCATATTTTCATATTGCGTTGAAAAAATACAGGAATTATTCAATTTTATCTGTAAAATTAAAATAGGCAGATATAAAATAAAACCTGTTGATGATACGAAAAATGACTTATATATTTCCTTTTGACCTTTTTTTATAAATAAAAAAATATATTCAATTAACACAAAAATAAATGCGTATGTACTGCTTAAGATTAGTACTGTATTACAAAATGCGAATTTTTTGTGGCTTGTATTATATTTTAAAATTTTAATAAAGTAATAAATATTTATTGAAGTTAATAAAAACACAAGCACATAAAATTTTACAAAACTTGCCGTTGATATAGTTAAATAGTTTACTGCAAGAATTAATGCCGTTATATATCCTGTTTTTTTATTTTTTAAAAGAGTGCCGATTTTATAAAATATATAGACGTTTAAAATTGATAAAAACCCGCCAAAGAGTCTGATTAAAACCCATTCGTTGTTAAATCCGGTAAAAAAATGGATTATAAGTTGGTATAAAGGTGCATGGTAGTCATTAAGCGCACATGTTTTTAATATTTCAAAGGGAAATTTGCCTGCTGCGCTTGAAATTACAGCTAATTCATCATAATTATATCCCGATACAAATGTATTATGATTAATTCTTAAAATACCTGCCAACAACAGTATTATGACTAATGTTATATTTTTCATACATTTATCCGTTTTACTTTTTAAAAAATAACATTAAAATGTTAAAAAATAAATAAAATGAGGATAATTTTATGGCTAATTTAATCGGTTCAAGTTTATTTACAAGTGCTATATCGGGTTTAAATTCAAACTATTTGCTTTTGTTGAACGGTGCTTCGGGTTTAACCTTAGATAACATTTTACATCCGCAGGATGATGCTGTTAAATATACCGTTAATCAGACTTTTAGAAGCTATATGATGAATAACTTTAATTCTATTGATATTGACGGTGACGGCCAAATTACAACAAAAGATGTTGATAAATATGTAACAAAATTAAAAACGCAAGGTATGACTTATCAAGAGCTTACTCAACTTTGTTCAACTTCGTCAGGTTCTATGTCCAGCCTTTTAGATACGGTATTATCCAATTTTAATGAAATTGACGCAAACCATGACGGCAGAATTACCCAAGGGGAAATTAATGCTTATCGTATTAATGATGAAATTAAGGATATGAAAGAAGAATACCCGAAAATCGATCCTACAAAAATGAGTATGTTTTATGATTCGCAAGTGGCAAATTCCGAGAAAACATCTCAAAAAGAAGATAAGGTGTTTGGTTAATTTTTTCTTAAAATATCAATTAAACATCTTCCATATTTCTTGCTTTTTAGCTGTTCTAAGTTAAATTCGCTAAAATCAATGATTTTATCATGTTCAATAATTATCAACCCGTTATCATTCAAAAGCTCAATCGCATGTGTGATAATGGGTTTGTAATTATCTTGCCATGGGGGGTCAATATAGATAACATCAAAAGTTTTTTCTTTATATTTAAGGGCATTGCAAATGGTTATATTTGCATTTAAGCCCAATTTTAAGTAGTTTTGTTTAATTATATCGGCAGTTTTTCTGTTTATTTCAAGTTCGGCTACTTTATAACCTCTTGAACATGCCTCAAGACCCATTATCGCGCTTCCTGCAAACATATCTAAGAAACTGTCGGAATGTTTTATGTTATCAAGCATATTAAATACGCTCTCTCTTACTTTTGATAGCGTAGGCCTTGCTGTTTTTGGTATTTCTATTTTATAGCCTTTAAATTCTCCACCTGTCAGATACATTTTTTGATAATTCCTTTTAAAATTAATCTATCATGAAAAAAATTGTAGTAATAGGTTCGGGCGCAGCGGGTGCAAAATCTGCTTCAAAGGCAAAAAGGCTTGATTTTAAAAATCATGTTGAAATTTTTACAAAAGATATCTATACATCCGTATCATTATGCGGATTGCCGTATTTTATAGAAGGCAGTGTTAAAGATATTAATGATTTAATTGTAAGAACTCCCGAGCAATTCCTTCAAAATGGCATTCCGGTTTATACCCAATATGAACTTCAGGAAATTTTGCCTGATAAAAATTGCGTTGTATTGAATGGTAATCACATTTTTTATGATGAACTTATTTTGGCGCTTGGTGCTAATGTTAATATGCCTGATATTGAAAATATTGATTGCGATAATGTTTTTACCCTTCATAGTATTGAAGATGCGCTTAAAATTAAATCCTATATGACTAATGCCAAAAAAGTTCTTATAATCGGTGCAGGCTATATTGCAATTGAGCTGGCTCAGGCATTTATTAAAAATGACATCAATGTTGTAATGTCGGCTCATTCAAATACTATGCTGACAAGTTTTGATGACGATTTTTCACATTTAATCCAAAATAATATTGCAAAAATTGCCAAAGATAAAATTGAAATCAGATTGAATGAAAAAATTACTTCTTTTGAAAAAGTTAATAACAGCTTCAAAAAGGCTTTTACAGCCACAGGAGAGGCCATAGAAGCGGATTTTTGCGTTATATCGACCGGAATTACCCCGAATGTTGAAATAGCCAAAAAATCGGGCATTAAAATCGGCTCAACGGGTGCTATTTATGTTGATAATAAAATGCGTACCAATATTCAAAATATCTATGCCGCGGGAGATTGCGCGGAAAAATATTCTATTATAACAAAAAAACCTTTATATATCGGCTTAGGTGCTATTGCAAATAAAGAAGGAAGAATTGCGGCAATTAATGCAGTCGGAAATTCCTTGGAAAATTTTGACGGGATTTTAGCCTCTGCAATAACGGGCTTTTTTAACCTAACTATTTCTAAAACGGGGTTGTCTTTAAAAAGGGCGCTTGAGTTATCTTCCGAAGTTAATTTAGAACCGATAAGCGTCACTGTTGAAAAAAAAGACAAGGCAGGGTATATGCCTAACTCTAACACAATGACCTTGAAGATTATCGCCGACAAAAGGAGTGGAGAGCTTTTGGGCGCTCAAGGATTAGGCTGTGCAAACATTGCTCAGCGTATAAATACAATTACATCTTTGCTAAAAACAAGAGCTACGGTGAATGAACTGCTTGACTTAGACCTTGCTTATGCACCACCGTTTTCAGGGTCAATTGACCCCGTTTTAACAGCAGCTTACAAGCTCAAAGAGTTGCTTAATAATTAAGTGCTAGTTTAGCTTAACTTAATTGTGCAGTTTTGAATTTCTTGGCTGATTGCTTGTGATACAGCTTGAAGTTCTTGTGAAACTGCTTCCATTTGAGTTTCAACTCTTACTTTGTCTTGTTCATGTTCTGTTTCTACGTCGTTTGCTTCTGTTTCAATCATTGCAAGTTCGTCTTCCCAATACGTTTTCGTGTTGTTCACCTTGTATTCGTAATCTTCTTTCAAGTCAGCAATAGCTCTTTGATAATCATCAAGAGTTTTTCCTGCTGCGTCTGTAAAGGTTGACGAATTTGCACCTTCTGTTTGTGAAATTTGTTTTCTTAAGTTGCTCATCGCATCATAGTGAAGTTGTTTTGCCTCGGTATAGTTCCTGCGCAAATCACTTAGTTCTTCTTGTTGGTCATTCTGAACACAGGTTTGCTCGTACTGATAACGTCTGGCATCTTGTCTTTCCTGCCTTGAAATCGACAAGTCCTCAGCCACATACTGCGAATGGAGTTGCTGAAGCTCGCTCTTTCTAAGCGATAGTAAAACCCAGCTCATTGTAAAACCCCTCTCCTTGGTCTTTTGTGTGTTTTCGTGTTATTTATATACCCTACAATTAGTTAAAGTTTTTTTTTATTCCTTAATTGCTTCGGTTATATAACGGGTATATAAATTTTTGTAATAAAACTTAACAATTATCTTTGAAATGCTGTCATTGTGCAATTTTAGCTATAATTTGTATTTATGTTAGAATATTTTTATGAAACAAATAATTATTATTTCAGGAAAACAATACTCGGGCAAAGATACCCTTGCCAAGATACTTTTAGATAAAATGCCGGATTTTAAAAGAATAGGTATCGGCGATGCAATCAAAATAGAATACGGCAGAAAACATAATTTAACTTTTGATGAAATTGAAAAGAATAAACACCTTTATCGTAATGATTTAATTGAGCTTGGCAATTTGGGAAGAAGCATTGACCCTGATTATTGGCTTCGTATAATGGCAGATATGGATAAAATTATTGTGCCCGATATCAGAATGTGCCATGAAGTTGAATATTTTAAAGAAAAGGGTGCTTTTGCAATAAGGGTTAATTCAGATATTCAAAATCGTTCAAAAAGAGGCACAATTGTAAATCAAAACGATAATACGGAAACCGAACTGGATAGTTACTCTGATTGGGATATGGTTATTGAAAATAATTCCGATATAGAGGCTCTAATAAAAAAGGCCGATATTGCTATCGGCTTTTTTAGGGAAATTATGAATTAAATTAGAACTTGATTGTGCTGTTATCGATTTCTGTCTTGATTTGGTCGGATATCGCTTGAAGTTCTGCACTCATTGCGTCACGTTGCGTTTCAACCATTGTTATTTGTTCTTGAATTTCGTCTTCTTCATCCTGAGCGTCAG
>JAFVFO010000062.1 GCA_017475485.1 Candidatus Gastranaerophilales bacterium
CGGCGCTTGAGAAGGCAAAGAAAGAAAGTGAACAATAAAATAAAAAAATACCAAACCCCACTACTATCATGCTGAACTCGTACTCGTTTCAGCATCTAAGTAATTTTAGTTTTTCGCTATCAGGTGCACTTGGTCAGACCCTGAAACTCTCTTCTGAGGACAGAAAACTACGCTTACGCTATTTTCCGGTCAGTGCAGAGTGACAATTTAACAGGGCATTAAGACATTAAGAAAGAAAGTGAACAATAAAATAAAAAATACTAAACCCCGCAACCATATACTGACTTCTCAGTACCATAATACCTTAGCATCCCAATATCCTTCACTCCATAAAAAAAAACGGCTAATTTGTGAACAAATTAAGCCGTGATGGATAGAATTAGTATTACGGAGTTTATAGAGGAGTTTACATGCTATTTAATGTCACTGAATTTTTTATGTTGCTCATTTTCTTTTTAAAAGTCAAATTTATTTACAAAAGTTTACACAAGCTAAACCTGCTACTCAAGTTTCAGAATTAATACTCAACTTCTCTTTAAAATCTAACCTTCCTAAGAGCATGCTCATTATAGCAAAATTTAAAATAAATTTCAAATATTAATTTTGGCTAATTTTTTTTAATATTTAATTTAACACGCAAATAAATTTTCTTTTGATATAATAAAAAATAATATTTATTTTATATTTGCGAACAATTGGAGTAAGAATGAATTTTTATGAATTAAGGGAATTGATTAAAAAAGAATCAATAAATAATAACTTCCAAAATGCAAGCGATAAAATATACAATATAATTTTAAACTTAGATAAAAATAACTTTATACCATTAATTACAGAAATAGGCTCCATTCCTGAAAATATCGAACATGACTCAAGCGAAGAAAAACTATACACAAAAGTTTCAGATATTATATTGGCAAAATGCTTTATTGAACTTGGTTTAAAAGCAGAAGTTCTGAAAGAACGTGCAAATTGCGCAGATGTTATAGCCAAAAGTCAATTTCACAATTACTCATTAGTTGCAGATGCAAAGGCATTTAGATTAAGCCGAACAGCAAAGAATCAAAAGGATTTTAAAGTAGAATCTATGGTACACTGGAAGGAAGACAATAATTTCAGTGTTTTGTGTTGTCCTTATTTTCAATATCCAAAAATAAAAAGTCAAATATATGGGCAAGCACTAAATGGAAATGTAACATTATTCTCTTGGGAATATTTTAGTTTGCTGTTAAATAATGGTTTTTTGGAAACTCCGGAAACAAATCTATCAATTTTATGGAATTGGAGCAATTTAATTTCGGAAACAACAACAATACAAAATAAAAATGTATGTTTTATAACAAAACAAAATGAATATTTAAAAAATCTTTTAAATCTCACCGATAATGAATTCAGAAACCATTTCAAATATTGTAAAGAAAGTATAATAGCAAGGGGCAAAAAAGAAATAGAATACTGGCAAAATCAAATCACATTAATACAAAATTATTCAAAGGAAGAAGCTATAGATATGCTGATAAAATCTCTAAAATTAAATGAAAAAATCAACTCAATTAATACTTATATCAATCAATTAAGGGGTTAGCATGATTTTAGATGATATACAAAATGGTGATTGCAAAAAATTAATTAAATCTATTGATAATAATACAATAGATTTAATATTAAGCGATATTCCCTATGGTATATCTGTTGACGATTGGGACGTATTGCACAATAATAAAAATTCAGCATTGCTTGGTACAAGTCCTGCGCAAATTAGCGCAGGTAATATTTTTAAAAAAAGAGGCAAGCCTTTAAACGGATGGTCTGAAGCCGATAAACTTATTCCAAAGCAATATTACGAATGGGTATCATCATGGGTAGATGATTGGTTGCGAGTTACTAAACCGGGCGGAAGCGTATTTGTTTTTGCAGGCAGAAGGCTTGCCCATAGGTGCATATCTGCATTTGAAGACAGCGGATTTATATATAAAGATATGATAGCTTGGGATAGACAAAAAGCAGCGCACAGAGCGCAACATATAAGCTGTGTATTCGATAGGCGCAAGGATTTTGATTCATCCGCCGAGTGGGCAGGTTGGAAAGTCGGGAATTTAAGACCTGTATTTGAACCCATTTTATGGTTTATGAAACCTTATAAAATAGGCGGAACATTAGCAGATAACGTTTTGGAATACGGTCTTGGCGCGTATAATGAAAATATTTTGTTAAAATATAATCAAAAAACAAACAATATATTTTCTATTGAAGCGCAAAATTCCGATAGGGGATTACATCCAACACAAAAACCTATTAAATTAATGAAGTTATTAATAGAGCTCACAACAAAAGAAAATCAAATTGTTCTTGACCCATTTGCAGGAAGTTCTACAACACTAATAGCAGCATTGGAATTAAATAGACATTTTATAGGTTTTGAACAAAACACGGAATATTTTAACATATCTAAAAAGAGAATTTCAGAAGCAAAGCAGAAACCATATCAAAATACATTGGATATAAATTATTTACAAGCATAATACCAATGTTTTATTGACTTTTTATGTACGATTGTACATAATTAAATTATGGAAAATTTGACTCTAAAACAACAACAATTTTTTGAAAACCTTAAAAGCATTTATGCCAATCGTGCGCTTCCAAGCTACAATAAAATCGCCGATTTACTGGGGTACAAATCAAAAAACTCCGTAAAGCAATACATTGAAATTTTGAAGCGCGAAGGTTTAATTGAAACAATTGACAATTTTTTGTATATAAAGTCTGAAAAAATCGGTGCAAATTTGGTTTCAGGTTATGTTCGTGCCGGTTTTGCAGGCATTATGGATGATAAAATTGAAAAAAGAATTTCGCTTGACAAACTTCTTGATATAAATTCTCCTTCAACTTTTGTATTTAAGGTTTCAGGGGATTCTATGACAGATATAGGAATTTTAGATGGTGATTATGTAGTAATTAAAAAAACCTCCGAAGCCAATATTGGCGATATTGTTCTTGCAATAATAGATAACGAATTTACTTTGAAGGTTTATAAAAAAGATTCAAAAGGAGCGTATTTAGAACCGCAAAATCCGGACTATCCTATATTGCGCCCTAAGTTTTCTTTGAATATTTTTGGAGTTGCACTCGGTATAACAAGGAAAATTCTATGAAAAGAGTTATAGCTCTTGTTGATTGTAATAATTTTTTTGTATCCTGTGAAAGACTTTTAAAGCCTGAACTTATAGGAAAACCTGTCTGTGTATTATCTAATAATGACGGGTGTGTTGTATCTCGTTCTAATGAAGCCAAAAAAATGGGTGTAGAAATGGGCGCACCATATTTTATTGCTAAAAACCAATTTAAAAAAGTTATATTTTTATCGGGCAATTTGCCTTATTATTGCGAAATTTCAAAGCGAGTTATGGATAAATTACAGGATTTTACCCCCGATATTGAGATTTATTCAATAGATGAAGCATTTTTAGATTTAACAGGTTTAAGAAAAACTTTTAATTGTTCTTATGAGGAAATAACAGAGCGCATAGTAAAAGATATTAAAGAAGAAATAGGAATAGATGTGTCTGTAGGGTTATCTTATTCTAAGGTTTTGGCAAAATTGGCAAATGACAAGGCAAAAAACCTGCAAAAAACCCTGCCTGATAAAAAAACTTATAAAATAGGCTACAGACAAATTAAAGAAGAATTAAAAGGCACTTTAATATCTGAAATTTGGGGAATAGGCAGAAATACACAGGCTCTTTTAAATAAATATTTAATTCAAACCGCTTATGATTTTATATCTCAAGATGATATTTGGATTAAAAAGAAAATGGGTAAGATAGGGCTTGATATGAAACAAGAGCTTCTCGGAAATTCTATCAGCCCTGTTATTGCAGGAGATATTGCGCCTAAATCAATATCAAGAAGTGAAAGTTTTAAGGAATTTCAAACAGACAAAAATTATATCCAGGAACAATTAAATTCTCATATTCATAAGGTATGTAAAAAATTAAGAGAAGAAAACCAAATGACAAGCTGTATTTCGGTAATGCTCAGAACAAAAGATTTTCAAGTTGAAAATATTAAACTGAATTTGGCTTATCCTATTAATATAGAATTTGACCTTATTGAAAAAAGCAAGGAAATGCTTAATCAAATATTTAAAAAAGGGGTAATTTATCGTTCGGTAGGATTTTGCGCATATAAATTAACAAGTGCCGAAACTCAGCAGATTTCAATTTTCGATTCTAATCAAACCCTGAAAAAACAAGAACTTTTAAAATCATGCGACAAGTTGGAAGAACGCTTCGGACGCGGCATTATAAAACTCGGAATATTAAATAAAAAATAAAAGCGGGAATATTCCCGCTTTTTAGCTGAACATATTTTTCAGTTGTTCAGGTAAACTCCTATATAGTTTTCCACTTTTGTTAATTGCAACAACTTTAACCGTTGCGTCAATATATGTCTTCTCTTGATTTTCGTCTGTAATTGTCTGGTGAAATGTTATTGAACATTTTGAAGTTTCTTTTATTTCAGTATTAACTAAAATAA
Source organism: Candidatus Gastranaerophilales bacterium (assembly GCA_017475485.1). Classification (GTDB taxonomy): domain Bacteria; phylum Cyanobacteriota; class Vampirovibrionia; order Gastranaerophilales; family Gastranaerophilaceae; genus RUG14156. The sequence goes on from JAFVFO010000062.1 coordinate 4,540, forward strand.
CATCATCAATTTTTGCACTATTTTTATATTTTATATTTATTTCTGCAACAGGCAACACAACATCCTGTTCTAAAAGTTCAGCCACCGTATAACCTGATTGACTGCATAACTCTACACGTCCCATTTCAAGCCATCTCAGGTAGCTTCCATGCCATACAACACCATAGGCGTCTGTATCTGAATAATACACTTTTTGTTTGAGGGCATGCTTCATTCTTCTATTTTACCTTAAAAATTGAATTTTAAAAGCACTATATCATAATATAAATTTATGTTATGATAATTTTATGTTTGAAGTTAAGATAGAAACCCATTTTTCATCTGCTCATCATTTGCTTAATTACAAAGGTAAATGCGAAAATGTGCATGGTCATAATTGGAAAATAGAAGTAACCGCACAAGGATGTGAGCTTGATAAATCAAACATTTTAATAGATTTTAAAATGCTGAAAAAGCTCACAAATGAAATCATTGAATATTTAGATCATAAAGACTTAAATGAATTAGAGGAATTCAAAGGCGAAAGTCCGAGTTCTGAATTTATTGCAAAATTTATTTATTATAAATTAAAGGAAAAGATTAAAGAAATTTCAAGGGTAGATGTTTGGGAAACCGAAACTTCAAGAGCGAGTTATTTTGAATTAGAGGAATAAAATGCATACTCTGCAAGCTGTTATTACGGGTGCAATTCAAGGATTAAGCGAATTTTTACCTATATCAAGTTCTGCGCATATTGTATTTTCAAATACAATATATGAGCTGGTTACAGGGTCTGAAATTCAAAATACCGTTAATCAGGAAGAAATATTTTTCGATATCATGGTGCACCTTGCAACATTAATCGCAGTTATAATATATTTCTTTAAAGATTTAAAAATAATAATAAAAGACACTGTTATTGCAATAAAAGAAAAAAAACAAAACGAAAATTCAAAAACTCTTTTATATATTTTACTGGCCACTTTTATTACAGGAGTTATCGGACTTATTTTAAAAAAACCGGTTGAAACACTTATTGTCAATCCTAAAATAATTTGCATACTTTTAGCCATAACGGGCTGTATTTGCTTTTTAGCGAAAAAATGTATAAGGGTGATAAAAAAATCAATCTGAAAAATTCCGTTTTTATAGCAATAGCACAGGGGCTTGCCATTTTTCCGGGTTTTTCAAGAAGCGGATTAACGATTTCTACGGCACTTTTTCAAGGAATAAACAGAGTTGACGGTGCAAGGTTTTCTTTTTTAATGAGCATTCCTGTTATTGCGCTTGCTTCTTTAGTTTATCCTATTTTGGAATTAAATATATCAGAAATTGCAAATTTTAATTTAAAGGCAATATTACTGGGCTTTTTAACCTCTTTTATAACAGGATATCTTTGTATAAAATATTTTATGCAATTATTAAAAAAAATAACCCTTAAATCTTTCGGCTGCTATTGCCTTTTTGCTTCGGTCCTGATGTTTTTATTATTTCAAGTCTATTATCGGGTTTAATCACAAGAGCTTCTTTATTATCTAATTTTGATAAATATTGGCACATTGTATAGTCTTTATCAAAATCAAATTCTTCCATACCAAATTTTGGTGCTAATTCCGGAGTTTCACCGTCGGCTTTAGCGGTAAAATTATCATAAATTGCAGTATATGTAATATCTTCGGAAGGATTATCTATATCAACGGGAATTTTATTTCCGTCTTTATCTATTATATTAAATTCCAATAATTTTCCCGTATCTTCTATTTTATAGGTAAAACCACTGCCTTGAATTAAACCGGGGTAGCCGTCAGATGCTGTCATTGTATTTAATGAAGCATTTTTCACCGCTTCAATTAATTGTTTTTGGGTAAGTTTGGCTCTGACAAGCCTATTTTTCATAGGAGCTGATTCCATAACATCACGCTCTGTTAAATTGCCCTGCATGGGAACTTTTCTTATATTTGCAGAATTAATTAATGCAATATCGCCATTTAATTCCGATTTCATTGAATCGGCCATCATCTCAGTCCAACCGCAAGGTTCAATTCTTCTGTTTGGCGGCAGGGGTTGAGCTTCTTTAATTACGCCTATATGCGGACTCTCACCTAAATTTTGACTTTTAACATATTCAATTACAGGGTTTTTTGACCTGTTTGTAGTTTCGCTTAGATTGTTTTCAACTTTTTTAATAACACCATTGTTATCAAATTCGACATTTAAAATGCCGTAGTATTTGCCATTTTCACCGCCCTGCGTAATTATAACCGGTTCATTTGACTTGGATTTTACAATATTTTCGCCTTCTTTAGCGCCTTCAACCACTACATGCGTATGTCCGCCAACTATAATATCAACACCGGACAGCTCACCTGCAAGCCTCTTATCGGTATCATAGCCTACATGAGAAAGCATTATAATCCTGTTAACACCTTGTGCTTTTAGGCTATCAATTTCTTTTTGAAGGGCAGCAACTGTGTTTTCAAAATCCATTACATCAACACCTTGCTGTACATCTTCTTTTGTGCACATTTTAAAATCAATAGGCATTGCGCCTATAAAACCGTATTTTTGCCCGCCTTTTTCTTTGATAACAGATTTTTTAACAAGTTCTTTCATTTTGTTATCGTCAGAAAAACTTACGTTGGTTGCAACAAAAGTAATATTTTTATCTTTCAGCGCATTATAAAAACCTTCTCCCGCCGCATCGACCTCATGATTTCCGACAGCCGATAATTCAACGCCCATAATATTCTGCATTAAGTCAAAGATAAATTCATTCTTTTTATAATCACCGCCCGAACAATTATCACCTGCGGATAAGATAAATGTGGCATTGTTTGAATTCTGTGCATTGGTTTTGAACTTGTTTGCATTATTTACAACATCCGCCATTTGATCAGAGTTGCCATGGGTATCGTTATAGTAATATATGCTTAATTTATCGGAATTTAGGGGCCTGTTTTTTAGCATAAACTGCTGCATTGTAACAGAAGGCAATAAGCTGATATTTTTATTTGCAACGGCAGAAACCGCATTTTGAGCTTCAGTCTTTGCTTTTTTTGCCCTTGTACCAAAAGAAAAATTATTAATGCCGATTGAATTCAACTTTATCATACCCGAATAAAACATGTAAAGGATAAAAATTGCCTTCAAATAATTTATTAGGTTGATTTAATAAAAGCCATATTCAGCTATACTTTACACATCACGATTAAGGTAAAATGCAATGCCAACAGTTAAGAAAAATTTAAAAGAAAAAAAATCAACCCCCTTAGAAGTCGTTAAAGCCCCAAAAACAAAACCCTATAACGATATTGACCTGAATAATTGGAAATTATATGAAAATATAAAAACAGGTACTTGGTGGGAATTTTCAAGCCGTGATAAATCTAACGGTCATTCTTATGATTACCATGGTAACTACATTCCGCAAATTGCAACACAGCTTTTAGAGCGTTATACAAAGAAAAATGATATCGTTCTTGATTTATTTTTCGGCTCGGGCACAACGGGTATTGAAGCAAAAAATATGCAAAGACGCTGTATTGGTGTTGAATTAAAACAAGAAATGGTAGATTACGTTTCTAAAAAATTCACTCCAAAAGAGCTTGTTGTTGATGTTAACATCATTCAAGGCGATAGCGCAAGTTCTGAAGCAAAAGAAAAAGTACAATCACGTCTTGAAATTATGGGTGCAAAATCTGCGCAATTATTGATTTTACATCCGCCTTATGACGATATCATTAAATTTTCAGATAAAAAAGAGGACTTATCAAATTGTGCTACAACTGAAGAATTTTATGAACTTTTCAAACAAGTTGCGCGCAATGGCTACGATTTACTCGAACAAAACCGCTTTGCAGCGTTAATTATAGGCGATAAATATGCAAACAGCAGATATATATCCTTAGGCTTTGAATGTCAAAGGCGCATGGAAGAACTGGGTTTTGTGACAAAAGCTGTTATTGTAAAAAATATAACAGGCAACGAAAAAGCAAAAGGCAAAACCGCAAACCTGTGGCGCTATAGAGCGCTGTCCGGCGGTTTTAACATATTTGAACATGAATATATTTTTATCTTTCAGAAAGTAAAATTAAAAAGTATAAAATCTAAATAAACCAATCCCAAACACTTATAAACAAAATAGAGAGATTAAGGCAATAAAAGAGAGTAAGGCTGTAAACTAACAACACAGCCATTTTTTTTATGCTTCAAGAGCACATTTCATATCGCTATCCAATTTAAAAACAGCCTTAATAACAATATGAGAAACATTTAAAATATTTACAGGCACATAATCATTAGAAATAACTTTAAAATTCTGTTTATTTCCCTTTGAACCGCAGTCTTTGATTTTCACAAAATCGCATAATACATTGATTGAAGATTCTTTTGAAACCGTTGTTACGACTTTTTTAAATTTATCATAAGGAAAGTCACTGCCTGCTTTAATTTCGAGCAATATTGCGTTATTATCTTCCGATAATTCTGCTAAAATATTTGAAAAATTATACGTTTCAAACAAAATGCTTAAAGTGGCGTTTTTAATACCTTCTTCATTTTCAGCCGTAATTTTGCTAAAGTCACTATCCTGCCTATAAACTTGATAATCTATCGGAATATATAAAAGAAATAATTCCCTCAAAGTGTTTGTGTTAAGAGAGCTTAAAGCATGTATTGTATTTAATACCGCAAGAATTTCCTTTAATTGCGCAGTGTCATGCCCGCCTTGGCGCAAGGATTGAGTAATTACATTTAATAATTTCTGTATTGCATTATTTGAATTTTGATTTAAAAGCTGGGATAATTCCTTATTATTCAGCATGTTTTCAACAAATATTTTTAAAAATTGATACGCTTGCACATTATCTTCTTTTGAATTTGCATTTTTTAAAAATTTATCTAAAGATTCCGGCATGTCTAAAAGACTTTGCAGATATTTCTGTACAACATCATTATTCATTTTTAAAACATCCTGCATAACAGCTTGCTCAGCAGGATTTACCTGCGCAGGATTTAAAAAATTGGTCGGAGTTTTTGAAAAAACATTGGTTGATAAATTTTGTATAATAGCAGAATTGGCACTCCCTGTTTGAGATTGCTCTATATTCTGAGATTGATTATTGCTTTGCGTATTTTGGGTTATTTCGCGCGTTTTTGCATTAATATCATTTTGCTTAACTGCGTTTAAATAGTTTAATACGCTTGCCCATGGACTTAATCCGTTGAAGTTTGTCATAATATAATAAAATAATCCGATTTATTAAAAAGTAACATATTTAATAGGAATTGTAAACTTTTATAACATTTTTAAATTTTGCCAAAATACACTATTTATAGGATGAAATCTAAATACTACAAGTGTAAACTATGAATATTAATAAACAATTTGTCATATTATATACATTTGTTTTAAAATATAAATATGGTCATCTGACCAAACAAATAAAAATTTTAATGGGGAAATGGGGGTTTTGATAACCTCCCTTTTTTTTACCCTTAGCAAAGTTTATTGGAAAAGTGTTATTTTTTGTTGTAAAATCTCCATGTTAAATAATCTTATAGGAGATAAATAATGCAAAATACGGTTGTGGTAGGGGCTCAATTTGGAGATGAAGGAAAAGCCAAGATTACTGATTTATTAGCAATGAAGGCAGATTTTATTACACGTTTTCAAGGGGGTTCTAATGCAGGTCATACCGTTGTTGCAAATGGCAAAAAATACGCATTTCATTTAATTCCATCTGGAATTTTATATGAAAATAAAATTTGCATGATTGGTGCAGGATGTGTTATTAAGCCTGATGATTTGGATAAAGAAATTAAAGATATTGTTTCACAGGGTGTTTCAATAGAACATATTAAAAAATCCTTGAAAATATCTCCGCTTGCTTCAATTACAATGAAATATCATTGCGATATTGACGGATATTCTGAAAATGCGCTGGGCAGTAATAAAATCGGTACTACAAAAAAAGGAATCGGCCCTACATATACGGATAAATACAGAAGAAGCGGATTCAAGGTTGAAGATTTATTTAATAAAGAAACTTTATCTAAAAAAATAGATATTATTCTTCCTTTGAAAAATAAAGAACTTGAATTTGTATATGGCTTAAAACCTTATACAAAAGAAGAACTGTTTGATGAATGTGAACACTACAGAAAAATTCTTGCCCCTTATGTAGATTTTAATTGGCAGGATAATCTTAATGAAATTAAAAACAATAAAACAATTCTTTTTGAAGGCGCACAAGGAGTAATGCTTGATGTTGATTATGGCACATATCCTTATGTTACATCTTCAAACCCCATTGCGGGCGGTGCAGCCGTAGGTGCTTCAATGGGTGTTAAAACAATAGACAGAGCGATTGGCGTATTCAAGGCTTATATGACCCGTGTCGGAGAAGGCGCATTTATTACGGAATTAACAAATTCTACAGGAGAAAAATTGCGTGAAATCGGCGGAGAATTCGGTGTAACTACAGGCCGTCCCAGAAGATGCGGCTGGTTTGACGCGGTCAGTGCTAAGTATTCCGTATTGGTAGGCGGTTTAACAGAAGTTGCTCTTACAAAACTTGATGTTTTGGATAATTTTGAAGAAATAAAAGTTGCAACCGCTTACAAAAACAAAAATACAGGCGAAATCACAAAGCAATATCCTACAAATGTTTTTACACACAGCGAATTTGAACCCGTTTATGAAACATATAAAGGCTGGATGAGCGATATTTCAAAATGCAAAAGTTATAATGAATTACCGCAGAATGCAAAAATTTACCTAAAAAAACTTGAAGAATTGCTTGGAATTAAAATAACAATTATAAGTGTCGGCCCTGACAGGGAACAAACTATATTTGTATAATTAACCGGCTATCTAATTGCGATATTTAAAATAACAAATTAAAATTCTTTTATGAAAATTTTATTTTATGATATTAAAGAATTTGAATTTGATTATTTGTTGAGCAAAGTTCCGAATAATATTGAACCTTATTTTTTTAAAACAGCACTAAACCCTACAACTTATATAGATGAAAAATATATTAATTCTGAAGCTATATCTGTTTTTGTGTCTTCAAGGCTTGATAGCGTGGTATTATCAAGATTTAAAAATTTAAAATATATTTTTTTAAGATGTACGGGATATTCAAATGTAGATTTAAAATATTGCAAAAGGCACAATATTAAACTATTCAATACCCCGAATTACGGTTCATCTTCAGTTGCGGAATTTGCATTCGGATTAATTTTAAACTTAACAAGAAAAATTGCAATTGCGCAAAATAGCATTAATAAAGGCGAAATTAATCAAAACGATTTAATGGGTGTAAATTTAAAAAATAAAACTTTGGGAATAATAGGTGCAGGCAATATTGGCAAAAATACAGCCGAAATCGCCAAAGGTTTTAAAATGAATATAATTGTAAACGATATAAAACAAGATGATGATTATAATTATGTTTCTTTAGATGAACTTGCTAAGCAAAGTGATTTTTTAGTTATAACTTGTCCTTTAACCCCAAAAACAAAAGGGCTTATAAATAGAGATTTTTTAAACAACATGAAAAAAGAAGCAATCATAATTAATGTTGCAAGAGGTGAAATTGTTGATACAAAGGCATTAACGGAAGCTCTTGTAAAAAATAAAATTAAAGGCTGCGCACTTGATGTAATTGAATGCGAAGAAACCCTTTGTGCTTTATGGGATTTTTGCGTGAATACAGATAAAAGAGAAGATTGCCTTAAGAAATTTTTATTTATACAAAAATTAAAACAAATGCCAAATGTAATTATTACTCCGCATATTGCTTATAATACAAAAGAAGCGCTTATTGAGATTTTAAATATAACCTTAGAAAATATTCAATCATCTTTTCAAATAAATAGCGACACGAAAAACCTTGTTATGCTATAATAAAACCTATGGAAAACATAAACAAATATATTGAACATACAATTCTAAAACCGAATGCCTCAACAATTGATGTTGAAAAAGTTATTAAAGAAGCACTGGAATATGATTTTTTCGGGGTTTGCGTTAATCCTAATTATGTAAAATTTGCGCATGACAATTTATCAAAAAGCAATGTCAAAGTAGTTACGGTTGTTAATTTTCCGCTTGCAAATAACACCTCTGATATGACAAAATATCAAATAGAGCGTGTTTTAGAATATGGTGCAGATGAAATTGATACCGTTATTAATATTTCAGCTCTTAAAAATAAAGACTATAAGCAGGTTGAAGCTGACCTTATTGTAACCCGCAGAGCATGCGCTAATCATAATTTAAAAGTTATTTTAGAAACGGATTTATTAACAAAAGAAGAAATTAAACTTGCATGCGAAATTGCAGTATCTGCAGGTGCAAATTTTGTTAAAACTTCAACAGGATTTGTAAAAAACGGCATAGGCGCGCAAATTGAAGATGTTAAACTTATGTATGAAACGGTTTCGCCCTACGGGCTTAACGTAAAAGCGTCGGGCGGAATAAAAAATTATAAACAAGCAATTGATTTGATTAACGCAGGCGCAGTGCGTTTGGGGACTTCAAGCGGTGTTGAAATTATGAAGGGAACAGAAAATGTCTAAAGAAGAAAACAAAATTACAATTCGTTCAGATAGAGATACTGATTATACTTTTATGTATAAAGGCGCAGATGTTGTATTGAAAGCAAGAAGCGTTGTTTCAATAGCAGACGGCTTGAAAAATGTTGTGTTTCCGACAGTTGCAATGAAAATCATGAATAATTTAATCGTTGTTAAGGAAGATGTAAAATAATGGATAACAATAACGAAAATCAAATTATTATTACAGTTACAGGTGCAGATAAAATTGGTATCGTTGCAGCTGTTTCAAATAAACTTGCGCAATATTGCGTAAATATTGAAGATATTAAACAAACTATCATGCAAAATAGTTTTTGTATGATAATGCTATGCGATATTAAAAATATGAATGTTTCTTTTAAGGAATTTAAAGACAGTATTTTGGAACTATCGCAAGCGCTTTCTATGGAGATATGGATTCAAAAGAAAGATTTATTCGACAGAATGCATAATATTTGATAATCCCGCAAACTATACAGGAAATAAAATGCCTACATTTAATCAACGTCAAATAATAGAAACAATTGAGATGATTAAAATACATCATCTTGACATCAGAACAACAACTCTTTCGTTAAGTTTAAGAGATTGCTGTTCATCATCTTGTGATAAAACAGCACAAAAAATTTACGATAAAATAATAAAATATTCATCAAAACTTGTTAACTATGCTCAAGAAATTGAAAACGAATACGATATCCCGATAGTAAACAAAAGAATTGCGCTTACACCGATTTCTTTAATTGGTGAAAGCTGTGATGATGTTGATTATGTAAAATTAGCTACTGTTATTGATAAGGCAGGGCAAGAAGTCGGGGTTGATTTCATTGGCGGTTTTTCAGCACTTGTCGATAAAGGTTTTACAAAAGGCGATTTAAAATTTTTTGAACAAATTCCTGAGGCGCTGGCTTTTACAAATAAATTATGTTCATCTGTTAACCTTGGCACTTCAAAAGCAGGGGTCAACATGGACGCCGTTTTAAAAACAGCGGATGTAATTAAAAAAACTGCCGAATTAACTAAAAATTTCGATTCAATTGGTGCAGCCAAATTTGTATGTTTCTGTAATGCCGTAACGGATAACCCGTTTATGGCAGGTGCATTTTGCGGAATAAATGAAGCCGAATGCGCGCTAAATATCGGTGTATCGGGCCCCGGTGTCGTATCAAGCGCAATTGAGGAACTTGATAAAAAGGCAGATTTTGGTGAAGTATCTAATTTAATTAAAAAAATGGCCTTCAAAATAACATCGGCAGGCGAACTTATAGGAAGACGCATGGCGAATAAACTAGGTGTGCCTTTTGGAATAATTGATTTATCCTTAGCACCTACACCTGCCAGAGGAGATAGTGTAGCGGAAATCTTTAAAGCTATGGGTTTGCAAGACGCAGGCGCGCATGGCACTACAATGGCATTAGCTATGTTAAATGACGCTGTTAAAAAAGGCGGAATTATGGCTTCCGGCTACGTTGGCGGTTTATCGGGGGCGTTTATTCCCGTTTCGGAAGATGCAGGCATGATTGACGCAGCAAAACGCGGTGTACTTACGATAGATAAACTGGAAGCTATGACAAGCGTTTGTTCCGTAGGTTTAGATATGATTGCAATCCCCGGCGATACTCCTAATTCCACTATTGCAGGAATTATCGCAGATGAAATGGCAATCGGTATGATAAATAAAAAAACTACAGCGGTTAGAATTATCCCCGTTATAGGAAAATCAGAAGGCGAAAGTGCCGAATTTGGCGGTTTATTGGGTTCAGCACCCATTATGAAGGTAAACCCCGCTTCATCCGAAATCTTTGTAAACCGCGGGGGCAGAGTTCCTGCGCCTTTACATAGTTTAAATAATTAATTTTATTTGCAATAAAGTTTTGAGAATTTATATGCGAAATCCGACATTGCTATAACTTGTGATGTATTTAATTCTGTATCATCTATCATATATCCGTATTTTAATAACTTGATATTGTTATTTGCATAAGTTCTCACCGCACTAATCGGCGCATTATAATTGCAATGTGATATATCAACAGCCTTACCTGTTTTCATACTTGTTATTGTGCAGCTTGGACATTCTGATATAAAATTACAGCTGTTGTTTTTCATGCCGATAATTTCTGTTGTAGTTGTCTTAGAGTAAAAAACTGCAGGTTCACAGTTTTTTAATTTATTTTGAAAATCAATATTAGCTAAAATAAATTCTCTGTTTGTATCATTTAACGCAGGAAGCTCCTGCGCTTTTAGAGATGACAAACTAAGTAATAAAAAAGTAAATAAAATAATTGCTTTTTTCATATTATAATTCCTTTTACTTACTGATATTAACCTACTTTTAGCTTCCTTAAATCATGTATAAGATGTAATACTACCCGCAATAAAAAAATGAGGGCCAAAGCCCTCATATCAATACACAAAATAAAATCTTAGCCCCCTTGGCCTGTGCAGAAGGCAAACGGAGTACCTGCACCTCTACAGAATATATGTATTACTGAATTTGTAGCAGGTACTAATCCGGTATTAGCGCCATATGTTAGATTATATTCACGCCAAGTTCCGCCTACATAGCCACTACCTTTGTCATTATACCAATATGAATTGATTGGAATGTTCCAAGTATAGGTAATTTCTTGGTTTCCTATTTTTCTTGGTACTAATCCGGTATTAGCGCCATATGTTAGATTATATTCACGCCAAGTTCCGCC